>CAMYZK010000255.1 GCA_947303825.1 uncultured Prevotella sp.
ACGACAATGAGAACTCTTACACTTCTCAGATGGTTCGCACCATTAAGTACCTTGCCGAGCTGAAATAAGCTGTTATCTGACAGCTATTCAAGAGTATATTGCATATTGAATAGCAAGAATAAGGAAAAAGACCGTCCGATTATTCGGGCGGTCTTTCTTCAGAATGTATATGTCTGTTCTACGTAAGTTCAACTATGTGAGCCTTGATGAGCCAAGCTTTACCAACTGGGTAAAACCGCTGAGCCGTCATTCATAGCCGGTATTGTCAACAATACCTGCTTCTGCCAGAGCCTCACGCCGCTCAACACATGTGCCGCATTTCCCGCAGTGCACATTACCACCCTTATAGCACGACCACGTCTCGGCGTAGTCTATTCCCAGTTGCTTGCCACGGCGGGCGATGTCTGCCTTGGTAATGTTGGTATAGGGCGAGAGCAGGCCTACGCCTGCGTATGTGCCGGCACGTGCTGCAGCGTCAAAGGCATTGACGAATTCTGGACGGCAATCGGGATAGATAGTGTGGTCGCCGCCGTGGTTAGCCATCATGACAAATTGCAGGTGGCGACTCTCGGCCATTCCCACGGCTATGCTAAGCATGATGCCGTTGCGGAACGGCACAACCGTAGACTTCATGTTTTCGTCGGCATAGTGCCCTTCGGGAATCTCTTCCCCACCTTCTAGCAGAGAGCTCTCAAAATACTGTCCCATAAACGAAAGTGGGATGACTATGTGCTCTATACCCAGTCGCTCGCAGTGCAGGCGGGCAAAGGGAATCTCGCGTGCATTGTGCCTGGAGCCATAGTCGAAAGAGATGGCAAGTGCTATACGGTCGCAGTAGTCGTAGAGCAGTGTTGTGGAGTCCATGCCTCCGCTGAGTATGATAATGGAGTCTTTCATCTGCGTATCACCTTTTTGATGTCATTGCCGCGCTTCACTATGCCAATGCCGTGCAAGCTGCCCATAGCCTTGGTGCCCTGTAGTGTATACACCTCGTTGCTGGCATTGCTTTCAGAAACTGTTCCTTTCACGCCAACGGTGACATCGCCGAAGGGCATGAAGATGACCTCACCCAGCTTCGGGTCGTCGTTCTTGTGGAAGATGACAGCCTCGATGCCCGCCTGGTCTTGTGTGGTAGCAGTGCGCCAGTAGTTGCCCTGGGCATAAACAGTGTTGGCAGAGTTGTTGTAGAGGTCGTATATGGTTCCGCCGTTGCCGTTGTTGAGGAAGGTGTTCTGTCCGGGGTTATAGTCGGCGGCCAAGGGGTCCTCGGTCTTTCCAAGGTTGATGTCACCACCGCCTACGATAGTCACTCCCCAGAGGCTTCCCTCGATGTAGTTTCCGGTAATCATGGTCTTCTGGGTGTTGGATGCATCGTAGACGTTGATGCCACTACCGCCGTTCATTGGATTGGTCTCGGTGTTGTTGTTGACAAGGACGTTGTTCCGTACAATGGCTGTCTGTCCCGAGTAGAGGGCTATGCCATAGCGGTTGTCGGAAACCATGTTGTACTCGATGAGGGTGTGTGGGTTGGTAGCTACGCCCATGAGGTCGGCCACCATAATGCCGCCTGCACGTGTCTTTGTGCGGTCGCCAGTGACCTCGCATCCCCTGACGATGATGCTCTTGGCTGCGGTGAGGTTGAGTTGTGGGTAGTTGAGGTTCTGCGTGTCATTATAGCGGAAAGCGCAGTTCTCTATGGTGATGTTGTTTGAGGCATTGGCGGCACCGCCCACTGCCGAACGCTTGTTGTACTCGAATGTGCTGTTGGTAACAACGAACTCTGCCCCCTCTCCAGCCATGTTGAGTGCTGATGTGCCTGATGAAGATGCCTCATGGTAGCGGAAAGTGCAGTTGTCTACTGTCAATCCCTTTGAACCGAAGTTCTTCAGTCCGGTGTATTCGAAATCAATGTTTGTCACTGCTGTCACGGCATCGTCGCTCTTGACAAAGACATATCCGGGGGCCACTCCCTCTGCGGTGCGAGTGAAAAGTACCCGGTCAGTGGCATTGAGGCTTGCGGTACCTTCTATTTCCATAGATACACCCTTGCCCATTTTTACAGTTATTCCATTCTCTATCTTAAACATGTCGCCCTTTGCCACGACAACAGTGTTGGACATTGTAAAAACATTGCCTTCGGCAGTTACTCCGCTGCCTTCGACTGCTGCAAGCTTTGTCATTGTCCACTCTGTTCCATCGCCGGCTGTAGTGTAGCTATCGGCTAATGCCGAAGAACCAAAGAACAAGGAAAGAATTGCCAGAGAAGTAAAAAATCTCATGATTAAATATAGGTGTTTTTGTTGTTAATAAAATGTTCTGCTTTGTCGAGCGAGTCCAGCTTTCCCACGTCAAGCAGCTGCAACCCATCCTGCTGGCATGCCCTGACTGCCATGTTGTGGCAGTGCTTCAAATAAAAGTCAATGATACTAAACCGCTCGGGCATGTCATCAAGCATATCGAGAGCTTGCGGCGAGAGCACATGGATGCCGCTGAAAGCCAGTCTTGTTAGGTGTTGGATGTCGGGCACGGGCATCTGAGGGCTTCTTACTTCTCCTGTTTCGATGTTATTCCATGCACGCAGATTGTTTGCTTCATCAAAAAGCAGATAACGTTTTGTTTTTCTAACACTTACCAACAGTGCTGCATCTGGAGTCTGACCTGCCTGTGAGCTTGTATTGTCAGCCACTGCATTGTATAGACTTGTGAGGTCGGCATTACTTAGAATATCTACATTGTGTATCAAGACAGGGTGTTCGGGTGAGAGCAGTGGGCGCGCTTTTTTTATTCCGCCACCAGTTTCAAGGAGTTTGGAGCTCTCATCGCTGATGGCAATATCCAGCTTGTCAGAGAAATTGTTCTCAAGATAATCTGTTATCTGGTCTGCAAAGTGATGAACATTGACCACGACGCGCTGGAAGCCGGCAGCGCGAAGACGCTGCAGTACATGCCAAATAAGTGGTTGCCCAGCTATTCTTACCAACGCTTTGGGCATTGTGTCGGTGAGCGGACGCAAGCGAGTGCCTAGTCCGGCTGCAAAAATCATTGCCTGTTTCACGGGTGCAAAGTTACTGCTTTTTGGCTAAACTGCCAATAAAAACCTGAAAGAAAGTCATTCCATGGGGAAGAGACCGAAGAGCTTTGCGTCAATCATGTCGGTGACTGTCTTGAGATGGTCGGCATTCTCGCCAAACTTGCACTTGTCTCCATCTACAATAATCAGCTGGCCCTTGTACCCTGCTATCCAGTCTTCGTAGCGACGCTCCAATCCCTGCAGATAGTCCAGGCGCATGGTCTGTTCATATTCGCGTCCGCGTTTCTGAATCTGAGCCACCAGTGTGGGAATGCTGGAACGTATATAAATCATAAGCTCCGGCAGCTTGACAAGAGACATCATAAGGTCGAACAAATCTCGGTAGTTGTTGAAGTCGCGGTCGCTCATCATTCCCTGGTCATGGAGGTTTGGTGCGAAGATACAGGCATCCTCGAAAATGGTGCGATCTTGTATTATAGTGTCTTCCGACTTGGATATTTCCACCACCTCCTTGAAACGCTTGTTAAGGAAATAGATCTGAAGGTTGAATGACCACCTGGGCATGTCGGCATAGAAGTCGGCAAGGTAGGGATTGTTATCAACGGGTTCATAACGCGGAGTCCATCCGTATCTGTGTGATAAGAGACGGGTAAGGGTGGTCTTGCCACTTCCTATGTTTCCTGCTACGGCAATATGCATGATAATGATAATTTATGTTTATTCTGGGAAGAGACCAAAGAGGGTCTGGTCAATACGGTCTACTATCTTGGCAAAGTCTTTTGGGGTATGCAGGAAGTCTAGGCTGTCCTTGTCGATGGTAATGACACGCCCTGGATATTTGTTGTATATGAAGTCGTCGTAACGCCGGTTAAGGTTCTCAAGATACTCCAGCTGCATCTGCTGTTCATACTCGCGTCCACGCTTCTGGATGTTGCCTACGAGATGTGCCACCGAAGCACGGAGGTAAATCATAAGGTCGGGTACACGGACTACGCTCATCATCTGCTCAAACAGCTCCATATAGGTGTCGTAATCCCTGTCGGAAAGATGTCCCATTGACTTGTTGTTGGCCATAAAGACATAAACTCCCTCGAAAATGCTGCGGTCTTGTATAACAGTATGGTCGGAGTGCGCAATGGCAATGAGGTCGCGGAAACGCTCTTTCAGGAAATATACTTCGAGATTGAA
>CAMYZK010000256.1 GCA_947303825.1 uncultured Prevotella sp.
AACTCTTCACTCTTCGCTCGGCTTTGCCGCTTGGCTCCGCCAAGAACTCTTAACTCTTCACTCTTAACTCTTAACTCTTCAAGCATCCATTCCAGTATGGGTTTGCACTTGCCACGGCAGGCGGCATAGCATTGCCCGTGGTGGCGTATCTCCATGCGTGGTGAGGCTCCCTGCCAGAACTCGGCAATGACCAGTGGCTGTAGCCCATTGGCGAATGCATACTGGAAAAGCTTAGGAGCACAGCACTCACCTGCTCCCGATGGCGGCACCCGCTGTGGCGTGTCGGCAAAGATACTGGTCAGGGTGCGGCTCTCGCCACCGTCGTTAAGCATCACAAAGCGGTCGAAGAGCCACTGCTGCAGCCGCTCTGAACGCTCACGACGCTCACCTGCCAACGCAGAAATCTCTTCGTCTATGGGTTTAAGTCTAGCCTCTTCCTCACTAATGCGTGCTGCCCACATCTGCTTCATACGACGCATTTCTGCTTTCTGGAACTGGCTCTCACGTGTCAACAGGGCCTCATCGCCTCCGGCACGTCGCTGCTCGTCACGCCGCCGCTTGGCCAGTGCCATCTCCCAGCGGTAGGCATCAATAGCATCGGCGGCCTGCTGTCGCAGGTTTTCTAACTCGGCACACAGCGACAAGCGTCGCTCACCCTGTTGCAGCTCGACGATGTGCTTGCCAACATCCGATATCCGGGCCTCCTCCTGCTTGAAGTGTCCGTCGGGCTGAAGGTAGTCGAAGACAGCAGGCACAAACCAGGGCCAGTCCTCGCGCCCACCCAGCTGACCGCTGTAGGCAGCCAGGAAGCCCACCTCACCCGAGGATGGTTTGCGGCACAGCAGCACACCGAGCATTTTGCCTTGCTGTACTTCGGCATACAATGGACTTGCACTCAGATAGCTACATACCTGGCGCATAGCCTCCCGGCACAACAGCTTTGCATCGGCAATGACCGAGGGCGAGATGTCGTCATACTCCACTATCCCCACAGGGAAAGGCTGTAGGGGGTCATTTAGCAGGGAAGTTAGCGGAAGGCGATTGCCAATTTCTAGCAGGTCTGGAGGAAAACGATGAAACATTGGCTTAAGGTGGGCTCTATTAATTCCCACTGAAGTTAAATATGAATGGGGCTTTTTTTGTTCGGCTGCTTTTCGCTTTTATGCGCGACATATTGTCAAGCTTCATCGGTCGTGTAGCCCGCTACACTCCCTCTTTAGCTTACAATCTGGCACTGTCTAAAAGACGAAAATCAGCGCGAGCGAATTAATAGCACCCACCTTATGAAAAAGGGGCAGCCACAACAAGGACTGCCCCAATGGTTACATATATGTGTATTAGTTTCTCTGGCCAATGTAGCACACGCAGACAGCACCAAGGGCATAGAGGAACATTGTCCAGCCCAGGTAGTGACCGAAGCATGCGCTGAACAGCACAAGGAGGAAGGCGATGATAGGCATGGCAAAAGCCAGGCTGGGGCTAACACCAAAGATGGACTTCAGCGGCTCCAGTGCCTTGGTGTCGCGGAAGGCATACAGACACGAGTAGACGGGGGCAATGATGGCCAGGATAAGGCAGATGGTGCCAAACCAGCCCACCTCGCCAATCATATCGACAGGAGTCGAACCATACTTTCCTCCGAACTTTACGAAGAAGAATGCCACAAGCATCAGAACCGATGCAATGATGGTAAACAGATTAGTCTGTTCTTTTGTGAATTTGTCCATAATAGTTAATGTTTAAATGGTTAATAATAAAGTAAACAATATTGGTTTTCTTGTCATTCCTAACGTTTCTCGCTGGTAGTCAGGGGCAATGCTGCTGCAACAAAGGCCACAACGAGATAAATCCACAGCCCCAGTCCGGGATTAATGCGAGGATTAAGCAACAAGGCGACAGCCAGAACCACTGCAACTATAGCAGGCAACAGCGACAGCAGCCTTGAAGCACGGCCCTTGAGCCACAGTTTGACCACCACAGCCAATGGCACCAGCACCAATGCGGCAAGCAGCACGTAGGCACCAATCCGCGATGCATCATCGACAGGCAGACGGTTGCGCATCAGCTTGTCAGCAAATGCCCACAGACCCCACCTATAGCTCTTCACCTGCACCAGAGGCAGTAGCAGGGCTATAACGGGCAACACCAGCATGGTGACATGGGCTATGGTGAATTTTTGCTTCATGAGTTGCATAGTTTGTTTATTTCCGTTTCTGCATGCGACAGTATCTTTTGTGTTGCTCCAGCCAGGCTCTTCACGTAGGCTCCGGCCTTCTCGCCTGCCTGTTTCAGGTAAGCGCCATCAGTGTTAAAGCGGTCCATAATGCCGGCAAAGTCATCGTAGCTCTTTATCTCCATACCGCCACCGCACTGCTTCAGTCCCTGGGCCTCCTGGAATTTCTGGTTCTCCGGTCCGAAGATGACGGGCTTGCCCCAAACGGCAGCCTCCAGCGTGTTGTGGATGCTCACACCGAAGCCTCCACCCACATAGCTCACTGTGGCATAGCGGTAGATGCTGCTGAGCAGTCCGAAGCAGTCAATGATGAGTACGTCTGCTTCCTGTAAGGCGGTGCATGGGAGGCTATCCTTGCTTCTCACAGCACTCAGACGCAACACGTTGAGCCCTTCCAGCTGCTGCTCTATCTGCCGCAGATGATCTTCGCCTATTACATGTGGGGCAATAACGAGTTTCCACTTTCCATAGCCGAAGAGTCGGTGCTCGCGGAAATACTTGATGAAGATTTCCTCGTCAGGCGGCCACGATGAGCCAGCCACGAAGACACCCTGCGGTAACTTGCAACCTGAACGGCCCTGAATGTCATCGTCTTTGGGAGCATCGGCAACGTTGAACTGCGTAAACCACTCCAGCTCTTTTATGTTCATTGCTCCTTCTTTGATTTGTATGACCCGGTCGAAGCGAGTGTCACCCGTTATCGTTACGTTGTTGATGCCTATAGAGGCCAGCAGGTCACGGCTCTTATCGTTCTGCACATAGAAATGGGTGAAGCACTTCAGCACCCGACCGTACTGTCGGCCATACCAGCGGAAGAACACCTGTCCGTCGCGGAAGATGCTCGACACGCTGTATGCAGGTACACCTCGGTGCTTGAGGATATGCAGATAGTTATACCAGAACTCGTACTTGATGAAGAAGGCAATCTCGGGGCGTATGATTCGAAGGAAGCGGCGCGCATTGCGTATGGTGTCGAGGGGCAGGTAGCAGATGATGTCGGCACCCTCGTAGTTCTTGCGCACCTCATAGCCGGAAGGCGAGAAGAAGGTGAGCAGAATCTTCAGCTCAGGATGCTCGCGCCTGAGCTGCTCCATCAGCGGACGGCCCTGCTCAAACTCGCCCAGCGAGGCAGCATGAAACCACACATAACGCGCACCGGGTTCCACCTTTTCACGGAGAACCCTGAAGGCGTCGCGCTCACCGCGCCACATCTTCCTAACTTTCTCGTTGAAGCGGCTGTAGATGGCCACTCCCAACAGGTACGCGTAGATAATGATGTTATACATGCTCTATTTTATTCGTACTAGTTATACTAGCCGTTCTGGTTATACTAGTCGTACTAGTTTCCACTAGTTTATTCCAAGACTTCAATGGCTTTCTTTGTTCGCTTAATGGTCTCCTCCTTGCCCAGGAAGGCCGAGATGTCGAACATGCCGGGCCCCTTGCCCTCTCCCACCAGGGCCAGTCGCCAAGCGTTCATCACATTGCCCAGCTTATATCCTTTCTGCTCTATCCACTGGTGGACGGCCTGCTCCTGATGTTCCAGCGAGAAGTCATCCAGAGGTTCGAGCACCTCGTTGCAGAGCTCAGTGAGCGTCTGGGCCGAATCCTCCTTCCACCGTTTCTTGGCTGTCTTCTCGTCGTATTTCTCTGGAGCCTCGAAGAAGAACGAGCACAGCGGCCACAGCTCCTTAACAAAGTTTACGCGGTCTTTCATCATGCTCACCACCTGTGTGATGCGCTCCATCGAGTCGGTCACACCGTGCTGGCGGCACTCTGGCTCCCACAGGGCGGCTATCTCTTCCGCACTCTTCTGCAGTATATACTCATGGTTAAACCAGATGCCCTTCTCGTATGCAAACTTTGCACCAGCCTTCGAGCACTTCGTGATGTCGAACAGCGGCACCAGCTCGTCAAGTGAGAACAGCTCACGCTCTCCGCCAGGGTTCCATCCCAGCAGTGCAAGGAAGTTTACCACTGCC
>CAMYZK010000257.1 GCA_947303825.1 uncultured Prevotella sp.
GTGAGCGTCGTTGTGGTTGGATTGACCTCGTAGCCCTGCGCTATTCTATTATGGTCAATGGCGTCACTCAGCTCATTATGATGAAGAGCGACGTGCTCGACGACTTCCCCACCATCAAGGCTTGCACCGCCTACAAGGTGAATGGTTTGGAGACACGCGACTTCCCCTACAACATAGAAGAGGGTATAGAACCCGTCTATACCGAGCTCCCAGGATGGAAAACCGACATGACCCGCTTCACCAGCGAGGAACAGTTCCCCAAGGAGTTCAGCGACTATATCGCCTTCCTTGAGAAAGAACTTGAGACGCCTATTACCATTATCTCTATCGGTCCCGACCGCGAACAAACAATAATAAGGTAAAAGCCCACCCATGAAACCTACAATAGTAAAAGGAACACGCGACTTCGGCCCCGTAGAGATGGCCAAGCGCAACTATATCTTCAACACCATACGCAGCGTGTACGAGCTGTACGGCTTCCAGCAGATTGAGACTCCGGCTCAGGAGACGCTGCAGACGCTCATGGGCAAGTATGGCGAGGAGGGCGACAAGCTGCTTTTCAAAATTCTCAACAGCGGTGACTTCCTGTCGAAGACCACCGACGAGGAGCTCTCCCAGCGCAATGCGCTGCGCCTGGCTTCCAAGTTCTGCGAGAAAGGCCTGCGCTACGACCTCACCGTACCCTTCGCCCGCTATGTGGTGATGCACCGTGAGGAGCTGCAGTTGCCCTTCAAGCGCTACCAAGTGCAGCCCGTGTGGCGTGCCGACCGTCCGCAGAAAGGCCGCTACCGCGAGTTCTACCAGTTCGACGGAGACGTGGTGGGCAGTGACTCCCTGCTCAATGAGGTGGAGCTGATGCAGATTGTAGATACTGTGTTCACCCGCTTCGGAGTAAGGGTAGAGATAAAAATCAACAACCGCAAGATCCTCACCGGCATTGCAGAGGTGATAGGTGCTGCCGACAAGATTGTCGACATCACTGTTGCCATCGACAAGCTCGATAAGATAGGTATAGACAACGTCAACGCCGAGCTGCGCGAGGACGGGCTCACCGACGAGCAGATAGCCCTACTGCAGCCCATCATCCTGCTCGAAGGAACCAACGACGAGAAACTCAACACCATAGCCCAGGTGCTGAAAGACAGCGAGACAGGCATGAAGGGCATTGAAGAGACACGCTTCATTCTCAGCATGCTTAACTGCCTTCATTCTTCACTTTCTCTCGACCTCACCCTCGCACGCGGCTTGAGCTACTATACTGGAGCTATCTTCGAGGTGAAGGCCCTCGACACGCCTATGGGCAGCATATCGGGCGGTGGACGATACGACAACCTTACCGGCATCTTCGGCATGCCTGGACTGTCGGGAGTGGGCATCAGCTTCGGCGTAGACCGCATCTATGACGTGCTGAACGCTCTGGACCTCTACCCCAAGGACTCGCTTACTACCTCGCAGGTGCTCTTCATCAACTTCGGAGAGAAGGAGACGGCCTACTGTCTGCCCATCATTGCACAGATGCGACAGGCAGGTATACGTGCTGAACTGTATCCCGACAGCACCAAGATGAAGAAGCAGATGAGCTATGCCAACGCCAAGCAGATACCCTTCGTCGTGCTGGCAGGAGAAAGCGAGATGAACGCCGGCAAGGTGACACTGAAGAATATGGAGACCGGAGAACAGGCTATGCTATCGCCCGAAGAGCTCATTAAAGAGATGAAAAATGAAAGATGATAGATGAAAGATATGATTACCGAGAAATCAGATAAGAGAGAAGGAAAACAATGAGCAACAATGAGCAAGAATTTGTGTTTCATTTGTGGTAATTTGTTTCTCTCTAGAATACAATATCTTTCTTTCAAATTTCTTTCAAAGACTCAAATAACTAAAATGAAAAAGCTAATCGGACTATCCCTCCTGCTATGCACACTGCTGTTCATGGCCTTTACCAATGACCATGTAACAACAATCTTCGTTATCGGCGACTCTACTGCTGCCAACAAGGACATCTCCAACGGCAAACAGGAAAGAGGATGGGCAATGGTGCTACAGAGCTACTTCGACCCCGAATACATAAGGGTGGACAACCACGCCGTGAACGGACGCTCGTCGAAGAGCTTCATTAACGAGGGGCGATGGGACAAGGTTCTGGAGAAGATGAAACCCGGCGACTATGTCATCATCCAATTCGGACATAACGATGAGAAGCCCAAGGCCGACCGCCACACCGACCCGGGCTCGACCTTCGACTACAACCTGGCGAAGTTTGTACGCGAGACACGTGAGCACGGTGGCATCCCGATATTGATGAACTGCGTGGTAAGACGTAACTTCTTTGTCAATGCCCCAGAGAACGACGACGACGAGAAGCTGCGCACCATGACCTTCAAGGATGGAGTGAAGATGGTCGAAGGAGACACCCTCATTGATACTCACGGACTCTATCGCATTGCACCCCGCGACGTGGCTGCAAGAATGAACTGCCACTTCGTCGATGCCAACAAGATTACCCATGCCCTTGAGCAAGGACTGGGCACCGAGGCCTCAAAGAAGCTACACATGTGGTTCCGGCCGGGAGAAGAGCCGTCGGAACCCAAGGGAAAACAAGACAACACCCACTACAGCATCTACGGCGCACATCAAGTGGCACGCCTGCTGGCCGATGCCATCTGCACTGAGATTCCAGTCCTCTCAAAGTACAGGACAGAAGCCGATGCCACTGTCGACAAAAACGGAAGGGGCACATGCCTCACCATAGAGAAAGCACTGGAAGGACTCGACCAGACAAAGCCCTGCACCATACAGATACTTGGGGGGCAATGGGAGAAGCCGTCACTCAGCAAGAAGTCGAAGGTGACATTCATCTTGCGTGAGGGTGCTAGCTGGAAATAATCCATTATGCAACTTCTTAACTCTTAACTCATGAGACGTTTACTCACAACCGCAACATTAGCAATGGCAACTGCCGCAGCCTTTGCATGTACAAACTTCATAGTAGGAAAGAAAGCCTCGAAAGACGGCTCCGTCATCTGCTCATACAGTGCCGACAGCTATGGCATGTTCCAGGGACTGGCACATTATCCCGCAGCAAAGCATAAGGAGGGCGAGATGCGCAAGGTATACGACTGGGACACCAACAAATACCTGGGCGAGATACCCGAGGCTGCTGAAACGTGGAACGTGATAGGCAACATCAACGAGTGGCAGCTCACCATTGGCGAGTCAACGTTTGGCGGACGCGAGGAGATGGTAGACACCACCGGCATCATTGACTACGGCTCACTGATATATATCACTCTGCAGCGTGCCAAGAACGCCCGTGAAGCCATCGACATCATGACAACCCTTGTCGAGAAGTACGGATACTGCTCCGAGGGAGAGACCTTCACCATCTGCGACCCCAACGAGGCATGGATCATGGAGATGATGGGATGCGGCAGCAACCGTCAAGTGGAGAAAGGCCGCACGGTATGGGTGGCCCTGCGCGTGCCCGACGACATGATATGCGGACATGCCAACCAAAGCCGCATCACATGCTTCAACATGAAGGACAAAGAGAACGTGCGCTTCTCCAAGAACGTTGTCGGCTACGCCAGGAAGATGGGGTGGTTCAGCGGCAAGGATCAGGACTTCAGCTATAACGCTGCATACGCAGAGCCCGACTTCTCTGGCCGTCGCATCTGTGATGCCCGCGTATGGTCATTCTTCAACCGCTATTCGGAAGGCATGGACCGCTACCTGGCATGGGCCGAGGGGCGCGACAGTCAGGCCGAATCGCTGCCGCTATGGGTGAAGCCCGCACGTCTGCTTGATGTTGCCGACGTCCAGGCAGCCATGCGCGACCACTTCGAAGGCACTCCCTTTGCCCTCGACAGCGACATAGGAGGAGGCATCTGGGAGATGCCCTACCGCCCCACCCCACTCTACTTCGAGGTTGACGGGAAAAAGTGCTTCAACGAGCGACCCGTATCCACACAGCAGGCAGGCTTCGTCTTCGTCTCACAGATGCGCTCGTGGCTTCCCAGAGAGATTGGCGGTTGCTTCTGGTTTGCCAACGACGACGGTAACATGGTGCCCTTCACCCCCGTATACTGCTGCACCACGCAGGCTCCACGACCATACAACACACCAGGGGCCGACGATGTCACCTTCTCGATGGACAATGCCTTCTGGGTGCAGAACTGGGTGTCCAACATGGTCTATCCCCGCT
>CAMYZK010000258.1 GCA_947303825.1 uncultured Prevotella sp.
CATTCGAGAATGGTGTGGCTTTCGAGATTACCCGTCAAGCTAAAGAACGTGGTGTGCTGACTGTGGCAGAGGTGAGCGAAATCTGTAAGCAGATGGCAGAGCATCCTTTGCAGGCCCCATACGTCTATGATGCCCGTCAGAAGATGGCCTCGCGCGACTTGGCTTTCCGCGATGTGTTCCATGGGAATATCGGAGAGTATCTTAAAGCTGTTACGCCAGAGGAGTTCGACAAGTTTATTGGAAGTAAGTCACTTGACTTTGATGCTATTATGGCATTGCCTGAGAATCAAGAGGTACTGAAAATCTTAAAGCAGGCAGAAGATGAGTGAGATTCAGTATATCACATGGGACGAGCTGCTGCATGTCTATGAGAAGACCGTAGATGAGAGTGGCGGCGGCTTTTCTGGTATCAGGGATCGAGAGCGGCTGGAGTCTGTACTCGAATTCGTTCAGAACGACTTATACTATCCTACTTTTGAGGACAAACTGACTTTCTTAGTGTCGAGCATCTGCACAGGACACTTGTTTGATGACGGTAACAAGCGCATGTCGCTGACGCTGGGTGTGTATTTCCTTCATAAGAACGGGCGATTCTGGGCTGCAACGACCTTCATGACGCACATGGCTGCCATCATCATGCACGTGGCTGCAGGGCATATTGATGAAGAGTTGTTGGCGCGTATCATTCCGCCAGTCATCAAAGGCGAGGATTTCAGCGAAGAACTGAAGATAGACATCGCCCACGCCATGGAAAGCGGAGAATTGTTTAGTGAGTGAATTCCATCCCAATCCCCAAAGAGAAGTTCGTGTAAATAAAAAAGGCAATCCGTTTGGCGGATTCAAAAGGAATGATTACCTTTGCACCCGATGATGAGTCATAAAACGGCTGGTGGCTCAGCGTCAGGTGCTCATTGATAGCAATTTATTGCAGAACGTGGAATTGAGAACGGTCTCCAAATCGGTAACCCCGAAAATCCTCAATCCCTCAGACTGCCTTTATATAAAGAAATCCTGCAAATTCTTTCATAGTTATAAAAAAACTTTGTAACTTTGCATGCTGTATGACAGAAATAAAAGTATTTGACAAAGACTTGAGTAAGGCGGCGATGGAGGGCATGGACCAGTTCATCAACGTCTTCACCGATGCCATCCACCAGTCAATAGGCGGCGAACCGACGGCAGAGACCATCACTGAGCTGAACGCAGACCAGATGACGCTGCTATGTTGGGATACCCTCCACAGGGAAGTGATGGAAGGCGGCTTTATCCAGCTGATACACAACGGCTACGGACCCTTCATCTTCAAGAACCCTTTTGCCAAGGCTCTCAACAAGATATGGAACATGCGCGAGCTGTCCAGACAGCTCTATGAGGTGCATACGCTCTGGCTGAAATACAGAAGTGAGCTGGAACGTGACTGCACCGACGAGGAGTTTATGGCCTTATACGAGCAATACCCACAGTTTGACGACTACGACGACTGGTTTGTGGAGAACGAGGAAGAGCTGACTGGCCTGGTGGCACACTACATTGATGAGAACATAGAGAAATTTGCTACGATAGTATGAACAAGCAGCAACAGGACCTCAGGAAGAAAAGCCCCGTTCAGATAAAAAACCGCAAGGCCTCGTTTGAATACTTCTTCATAGAGGAGTTTACGGCTGGCATTGTGCTTACCGGTACGGAGATAAAGTCGATACGTGCCGGCAAGGCATCGCTCGTTGACACGTATTGCGCCATTATACACAATGAGCTATGGATCAAGGGAATGTCTATAAGTCCCTATTTCTACGGCTCATACAACAATCATGAGCAGAAGCGCGACAGGAAGCTGCTGCTAACCCGACGCGAGATAAACCGCCTGGCGAGTACCACCAAGCAGACTGGATATACCATAGTGCCTACCCTTATCTTCATTGACGAGAACGGCAGGGCGAAGGTTGACATTGCCCTGTGCAAGGGTAAGAAGGCTTACGACAAGCGCCAGACGCTGAAAGAGAAAGAAGACCGACGCGAGATGGACAGGGCGATGAAGAGTTGAGATGATACATACAATAATATTTGATCTGGGAGGCGTCATATTGACACTCGACCCACAGCAGGCCGCAAGCAGATTCGAGGAGATAGGCCTGAAGAACGCAGGTCAATACCTTGACTCGTATACACAGCAGGGCATTTTCGGCGATCTGGAAGGTGGGGTTATCGATGCAGAGACCTTCAGGGTGGAACTCAGCAAACTCATAGGCCGGGAGGTGAGCTACGAAGAGTGTTGCTACGCCTGGCAGGGCTATGCCAAAGACCTGCCCCAGCGTAACCTGGACATACTGAAACGCTTGCGAGCCGAAGGCTACCGGCTGGTGCTGCTGTCAAACACCAACCCATACATGATGGAGTGGGTGCTGTCGGCGAGATTTGACGGGAACGGGCATGGCGTTGACTACTATTTCGACGCAATCTACCTGAGCTATGAGATGCACGTGATGAAACCCGACAAGCGTTTCTTCATGCGTGTGCTTGAGGCAGAGCAGCAGAAGCCCCAGGACTGCCTGTTCGTTGACGACGGGCCACGCAACGTTGCATCGGCCGGCGAGCTGGGAATAAGAACGTTCTGCCCGGAGAACGGAGCAGACTGGACAAAAGAAATATACGAGTATCTGACATGAGAAAGCTATTGTTTGTTTACGCCTTGCTGCTGGCCATGAGTGTCGGTGCACAACAGAAGAGGGAATTCCGTGGCGCATGGATACAGTGTGTCAACGGACAGTTTCAGGGTATGGGCACAGAAAAGATGCAACAGACCCTTAGTTACCAGCTCGACGAGCTGCAGAAGGATGGGGTGAATGCCATCATCTTCCAGGTACGCCCAGAGTGCGACGCCCTTTACCAGAGCAGCCTGGAGCCGTGGAGCCGGTTCCTGACAGGCAAGCAGGGAAAGGCACCGTCGCCCTACTGGGACCCGTTGCAGTGGATGATAGAGCAGTGCCATGCACGTGGCATGGAGCTGCATGCGTGGATTAATCCGTACAGGGCCAAGACAAAGGGCACGTCAGAACTCGATGCCAGCCATGTAGCACGTAAGCACCCCAGCCGCTGTTTTGACTATGACGGACTGAAGATACTGAATCCCGGCATGGCCGAAAACCGCGACTATATATGCAGTGTGGCTCGCGACATAGTGATGCGTTACGACATCGACGGCATTCACATGGACGACTATTTCTACCCCTATCCCGTTGCCGGGCAGACCATCCCCGACGATGCCCAGTACAAGGAGAACCCCAACGGAATACTGGACCGTGGAGACTGGAGGAGGCATAATGTGAACCTCTTCATCAAGCAGTTCTACGAAACAGTGCACGAGGCAAAGCCCTGGGTCAAGGTTGGCATCTCTCCCTTCGGCATCTACCGCAACAAGAAAAACTCTGAAATGGGCAGCAACACCAATGGCACGCAGAACTATGACGACCTGTATGCCGACGTGCTGCTATGGATAAACAACGGATGGCTGGACTACTGTGCGCCGCAGGTCTACTGGGAGATAGGCAACAAGGCTGCCGACTATGAGACGCTGATACGCTGGTGGGCACACTATGCTTCGAAACGTCCTTTGTACATAGGAGAGGACATTGAGAGGACAGTCAAGTTTGCCGACCCCAAGAACCCCAATCGGCACCAGATGCCGGCCAAATACCAGCTGCACAACGAGCTGCCAGGGGTACAAGGAACGGTGCTGTGGTATGCCAAGGCTGCCGTAGACAACCCCGGGAACTATGGGACCATGCTTCGGCAGCAATACTGGCGCTACCCCGCCCTGCAGCCCAGGATGACGTTTATCGACAACAAGGCACCCAAGAAGCCGCGCAGGGTGAAACCTATATGGATGGAAGACGGCTACGTGCTGTTCTGGACGGCTCCTACAGGCAAGACGTGGGACAAGGTGGCACACAGCTATGTGGTCTACCGCTTTGCCAAAGGCGAGGCCGTAAACCTGGAAGACCCTTCTCACATCGTGGCGATAACCAGCCAGACGTTCCTCAAACTGCCTTACAAAGACGGAACGAGCCAATACACCTACGTAGTAACGGCCTTGGACAGAATGCAGAACGAGAGCAAGGCGGTGAAGAAAAAAGTAAAGCTATAGCAGCTGGATGCTTTTCTGAAGCCTGATGATTTCATCACGATACTGGGCAGCCTGGAGGAAGT
>CAMYZK010000259.1 GCA_947303825.1 uncultured Prevotella sp.
TGCGCAACACATGCTGGTCGCTCTCCCATCCGTCAGGGTTGGTGTCGCCCATGTCTGCCACCACTCCCTTCTTTCCGTTTGTTGTCACCGCTTTTGCAAAGACCCCTGGCGAGTATTTTCCGTCTACCACAAATTGATATTCCTCTCCCTTGCGGTTGCCTTTCACTGTTGCCGTCCATACAGCTCCCTCTGGGCTGCCCGCTACGACAGCCTGCTTTGTCATAGGTACGCTGTCTTTGCCTATCAGCACGGCACAACTGGCATTGGCAGGTGCAAACATGCGGAACACGGTCTCTGTGGGTGAGTAGCTCATCTCGTCGAAACAGAAGTCGCCCACTGTCTCATTGCCGTTGCAGGCAGCCATGGCCGGCACAAGTATCAATGGCAGCATTTTCTTGTAGTTTGTTCTCATATTATTATTGTACGTACATTAATATTATTATAAATCAGTTTTGCAAGTGTCTCACTTCTTCAACTTCAGTAAGAGCAGCTTGCCGAAGTTGAAGAATATCATAATTCCATTTGCTCTGCTCTTTTGTTGCTTGCTGTTTGCAAAAGTAGGTATTTTTTTTCAAAACGCAAAACTTTCACTTGTATAATTTTTTTTCCACGTTTCTTTTCCCGTGTTGGTGAGGTGCGAAAGGAGAATAGGCTAAGCATTGCTTGCAAACGATTACGCACGACAGAACCCTTCATTACACTTCTTTTATTTTACATGACAGGTAAAAATGTCTATCTTTGCATAAAACTAAAAACTATACAGCTATGAAGATAATTTTTAACCTGGAGTACAGAACGACATTTGGTGAACAGCTACAAATGAACTTTGTTGGCGTTGGCGGAACCGATGTCGTTGCCACCCATGAGATGACAACAAACGATGGCGAGCACTGGCAGTGTGAGATAGCCGATAATGATATCAAAGTCCTGACAGAGCATGTTGCATGCCTGGATTACTATTACAGTGTGAAGCGTGACGGCTCTTCTGGAAGGCACGAATGGCTTGTGGAACCTCACCGCCTGGAGCTCACAGCAACAAACGGCAACCGCTATGCGGTGTTCGACCACTGGCTCGATATTCCTGACGACGCTTATATGTATTCATCGGCCTTTACCGACTGTGTAATGAGGCGCAATCACCAGCCGAGCAATCCCACCGACTTTGCACGTACCATAAGAGTTAAGGTGAGGGCACCTCAGCTAAGGCCGGGGCAGTGCTTGGCAATAACTGGTGCACCGGCTTACCTGGGAGGGTGGAACACGGTTCAGGCTCTTCCCATGACAGAGCACGATTATCATGAGTGGGTGGTGAGCCTTGACGGAGACCGCCTGCCCGGGCGTTTTGAGTTCAAGTTTATCATAGTCGACGGCAGCGGCAGCGCAGAGGCTGATGCTGTCAAATGCCAGGAATGGGAGACCGGTAGCAATAGGTTTGTGGAACTGCCACAGGTTGGGCTGCAGAATGGTGACGTGGTTGTCTACGAGCTGCCACAGGCCTATTTCGCCACAGGCCAGTGGAAGGGGGCTGGCACGGTGATACCTGTGTTCTCGCTTAGGTCGGAGGGCAGCTTCGGCGTGGGTGATTTCGGTGACCTGAAGATGATGGTTGACTGGTGTGACAATACCAACCAGCGCATATTGCAGATTCTGCCCATCAACGACACGAATATCACCGGCAGCTGGCAGGACAGCTATCCCTACAACAGCATAAGCATCTATGCCCTACATCCACAGTATATGGATATGCGGCAGCTGCCCCAGCTGAAAGATGAGACGCGCAGGGAGCACTTCGAACAGCTGAGACAGGAGCTGAACAGTATGCTGCAGATAGACTACGAGCGTATGTTCAGCACAAAAATGGAATACCTGCGCGAACTGTTTGCCCAAGAGGGAACAAAGGTGAAGCGTAGCAAGGACTATAAGGACTTTGTGGAGCAGAACAAGGAGTGGCTGCATCCCTACGCCATGTTCTGCTACTATCGCGACCTCTATGGCACGGCAACATTCTCGGAGTGGCCCCAGCCACTTGCAAAGCCAGTGCAGAAAACCATAGACTTCTGGTGCTACGTGCAGTACAACCTGGACAGGCAGATGCGCTCAGCGCATGAGCATGCCAGGCAGCACCGTGTCATACTGAAGGGCGATATTCCCATCGGCATATCGCGTGACGGCGTGGAGGCATGGGTAGAGCCACGATACTTCAACCTGAACGGACAGGCTGGTGCACCACCCGATGCATTCAGCGAGGACGGGCAGAACTGGGGCTTCCCCACCTACGACTGGGACGAGATGCTGGCCGACGGCTGCCAGTGGTGGGTGCGTCGCTTCCGCAAGATGGCACAGTACTTCGATGCCTACCGCATCGACCACGTGCTTGGATTCTTCCGTATCTGGGAGATCCCCGTGCCCGAGAAAAGCGGACTCTACGGACAGTTCCAGCCCTCACTGCCCATGACAAAAGAGGAGATAGAGGCATACGGGTTGACTTTCCATGAGGAACTGTTCTTAAAAGACCACAAGAATCCCGATAATGCCTGGCACCCGCGCATCAATGCCGTGAGGATGCAAGAATTCAAGGCCCTGCTTTCCGAAGACGAGCAACAGCGCTTCTGGAATCTTTATAATGACTACTTCTATCGTCGTAACAACCACTTCTGGTATCAGGAGGCAATGAAGAAGTTGCCTATGCTCACTCAGGCTACACGCATGCTGTGCTGTGCCGAAGACTTGGGCATGGTGCCCGACTGCGTGCCCTGGGTGATGAACGAGCTACGTATACTCTCACTGGAGATACAGTGCATGCCGAAAGACCCGGCGGTAAGGTTCGGACATCTCTCGCGCAATCCATACCGTTCGGTGTGCACCATAAGCACCCACGACATGGCAACCCTCCGGCAATGGTGGGATGAGGACAACGAGCGAACTCAGGATTATTATAACACCATGCTCTACCGCAAAGGCGAGGCACCACATCCGCTGCCCGGATGGCTGGCAAAAGACATTGTGCGAAGACACCTCACCTCTCCATCAATGCTGTGCCTGCTCTCTTTGCAAGACTGGCTCTCCATAGACGAGAAGCTGCGACTGCCCGACGAGAATGCCGAGCGTATCAACATACCGGCCAATCCAAGGCACTATTGGAGATACCGAATGCACCTTACCCTGGAACAGCTACTCAATGAAGAACATTTCATAGGTGAGATAAAGGAACTTGTAACCAGTAGCGGCAGAATGTAGAGAGTGGGGTGGGGGAGCTGAATACAATCATATCTTTCGTAACTACTCAGTACCCCATAGCATGAGTTATCTTTCACAACAGAGCAAAAAAACGTTAAAATGACACCTGCTTGAAGAGTACAATTCACAATAATACTTTTTTTTCACTAATTTTGCAAAGTTAAACTTTGGCTTACAATGGAAAAACAAGTGAATGGTACTCCCAAGCAGGTTACAGAGGTGCGTCCGCAGGTACTTGAATGCGACGTAGTGCGCTTCCAGAATAACAAGGAGAAGTGGGTGGCACTGGTAGGGTTGCTAGACGGCTATCCATACGAAATCTTCACTGGGTTGCAGGATGAGGAAGAGGGCATACTGCTGCCCAAGTCGGTGAACAAGGGAAAGATAGTGAAACAGGTGAACGCCGACGGCACCAAGCGTTATGACTTCCAGTTTGAGAATACTCGCGGATATAAGATTACTGTCGAGGGAATAAACGAGAAGTTCAATCCTGAATACTGGAACTATGCCAAGCTCATCTCGGGCGTGCTGCGCTACGGCATGCCTATTGAGCATGTTATAAAGCTGGTTGCTTCTCTCTCGCTAACCGATGAGAGTATCAACACATGGAAAAATGGCGTAGAACGTGCTTTGAAGAAATATCTGCCGGGTGTACAGGCCGACAATTCTGACGACTTAGGCAGCCTGGCAGTAGGCACTGAATAGGAAGGAGATGGAGTTGGACAGCCATGTCTTCATAGACAGGATGCGCCTGCACGCTTACCATGGAGTGATGGAGCAGGAACGATTGGTCGGAGCCGATTTCCTGGTTACGATAGATGCCGATGTTGAGGTCGGGGAAACAGCCTTTTCAGAAGATAAACTGGAAGGTACAGTGTCATATGTTGATGTTATAAATGTTGTAAGGAAGCAGATGAGCATACCTTCCAATCTGCTGGAGCATGTAGCCCATCGTATTG
>CAMYZK010000260.1 GCA_947303825.1 uncultured Prevotella sp.
TCCGAGCTTTACGGTCGCTCCCGTAGTGGGTGAAGCTTCCAAGCTTTACAGTCGCTCCCCTAGTGGGTGAAGCCTCCAAGCTTTACAGTCGCTCCCGTAGTGGGTGAAGCTTCCGAGCTTTACGGTCGCTCCCGTAGTGGGTGAAGCCTCCAAGCTTTACGGTCGCTCCCATAGTGGGTGAAGCCTCCGAGCTTTACAGTCGCTCCCGTAGTGGGTGAAGCTTCCGAGCTTTACGGGCCTCAGCAAAACTAACGTCTAGACTCCTAAACTTCGAAACTCCTTAAAAACTCGCAAACTAGCGAGAACTTAGCAAATACTAAAAAAGGAGTGTCTCTCCCAGTGGAGCGGCACTTCTTTTTTTGCTACAAGTTCAGCAATAGTCCCTGTTGTCACTGGCCATCATATACCTTCATGCGGTTCAGCGTGTTGGCCGACAGGCGTAGTGTTGTTGGGCGACCGTATTGATTGACGAGAACCTGCAAGTCTTTGACGTCGGCCTGTGTCATCTTTGTTATGTCGAAGACATCTACTTCCATCATCTCGTCGATAATCATGTGCTTCTCCCGTGAGTTCAGACGCTTGGGGTATTTGAGTTCGTACATCTTCAAGCCATCGCGTTCTCTGTATAGCTTTGCCGAGAAGTTGGCCTGGCTGCCCAGGTCGATATGCTTTATAGGCAGGTATTTCGTGCAGGAAATGAGATTCTGACTACGATTGGCCAGGAAAGCAAATTCTGCGTCACCATTGTATATGAGCATCACCATGTCGCCATTGTCGCAGCGTGCGGAGAACTGCATAAGGAATGTGTTGGCCAGGCCAGAGTTCGACTTATCCTCAAAGAGCATTCCCTCATACTTCTTGTTAAGAGCGGCCTCGCTTATTGCTGTCTCTTTCAACGGCTCTACGTAGCTCTCTTCAACCCATCCTGGTCCTATTTTTATCCACCCTTGTTGCCGTTTCTCCACTTTCTGTACAAACGGATAGGGATATTCCCCTTTGTAATAGGCGTTCATAAAGAGTACCTCCCAGTTGTTATCTTTAGATAAATCGCCGCCGGCGGTAGATGCCGACTTATAAAGGCGTGCCCCGTTTTTCAGTTCCACCAGTGACCCGACGCTTTGGGCTTGAGCAGAAAAGCCAGCCATCAAGAATGAGCAGATAATCCCTGCCAGGAATAACAAACGATGTTTTATCATATAGCCATGCACTTCATTTGTGTCGTGCGCAACTTCTTTTTAGGTTTCACCGTGCAAAGGTAATCAATTTCTGTAAAAAGGCGACAGCCGATTAAAAGAAATTCATTTAATTTGATTAATTAGAGTGGCCGTTGTTGGCTGACGGCATACTTGTCAGTCTAGCGTGCACCGTCCGAAACGGTCCATGTAGCCTTGGCGACCGTTTTTCTCAACTATCATCAGGCCTTCTAATCCTATATGGCTTGGGTCGTCCATTTTGTCATAGACAAACGGTGCCATAATCTCACCGGTAACGCTCACCAGGCCCCACTTGCCGTTGCGCTCCTCTACGTAAGTGTAACGTTCCGGGTCTATGGGTTTGCTTTCATAGCGTTGTCCCTTCGAGTCGAAATAGACGGTGTCTTGCTTTTCGTTGATGGTCATAAAGGCCATATTCCAACTGTCAGGGGAGTGTATTTCTTTCCATTCAAAGGGTATCACTACGTTTTTGTTCATGTCCATAACTCCTTTCTTGTCGGTTTTCCTGTTGTGTACTACAAGAAGATTTTCCCAACCGGAGTAGAATTCAAGGTCTTCTTCGCAGGGAAATACTTCGCGCCCACTGTTGTCGATAGCTCCTCTGGCTCCGTCTTTTTCAATATCTACATAGTTGTTTCTGAATACTGGGAAAGCTCCTCTCTCGTCATAGCACATCACAGTGTACTCATGGGTGCAGGGTTCTACCTCGTTGCCCTTCAGGTCAATGCTGCCCCACTTGCCGTCGCGTCGTGCCAGGGCCAGCCCATTGTGGAAGGGGTATATTAGGTCATATTTGTACTTGGTCAGGCAGTTCCCCTTGGTGTCGATAATCATCTGGCCATGTATGCTGTCGCCAACTCGGGCTACACCATCGTGGAAACTCTCAGGCCAACGGGCGAAGTCGCTTGCGATGTGAATATCTTCATCGCTTTTCTTAATGAACCCTAAGGGTATGGCTACCTTTCCCTGCCTGTTAATGTAGTCGTACTTGCCGTCTTTGACGGCGAGGGCCAGTCCATCGCAGAAAGCATAGAGTGAGCTATATACGCATGGCACCACTTCTTTTCCAGAGCTGTCAATCAGCCCTTCACTGCTTTCGGTTTCCACTATTGCCACGCCGCCGCTGAATGTGTTGACGTCTTTATACTTGCATGGCACGACCTCTTTTCCCTGCTTGTCTACGAATCCGTATTTGCCGTCAAGGCATACGCGTGCCTTGCCTTCATGGAAATAGAACGGTGTGGCCCATTGATATATTTCGCCATCTTCGTCTTCCCAAACCGTTGGCAAGTCGTAGCGGCAGGGCACTATCAGCTTGCCGCTGGTGTCTATGCAGCCCCACTTCTCGCCTTTCCTTATGGCAGCAAAACCCTTCTCGTTGAAATAGCCTATCTCGTCGTAATCGAATGCAGTGAGTTGCTTGCCATTGTTGCTTATCACTCCCCATTTGTCGCCCTTCATCGCTCCAAAGAGGTCTTTGTTGTATGTGTGAACGATGCTATCGTAGATACAGGGCACTTTTTCTGTTCCCCAGCGGAAGATAAGGCCATAGCGACCGCCTTTACCCACTATGGCATAGTCGTTTAGAAAATATTCCAGGTGGTCGTATCCTTTCTCGTTGATAAGTCTCTTGAGCGAAGGGATGTTGTTGTCGGCCAGCTGTGTAAGCGAGGAATGACGCAGCCGGCCTATTCCTGCGTTGGGGTTTGACTCCAACCACTTGTTGTGCCATAACAGTGCAAGAAGATATTCACCCTCCTTCTCATAGAGCTTGCTCAGGTTGAACTGGCTTTCGCTGTCTCCCTCGTATGCCTTTATCTTCATTATTTCTTTCTTATACAGGTAAGCCCAGTCTGTAGGTCGTTGAGCGTACATCACAGTAGGAAGAGCACACATCATGGCTAGCAGCAGTGTGGCAAAAGGTAAATGTCTGTTCATAGGTTGCATGAATTAAGTTTTGTTTGGTTTGTGTATGCAAAATTAACTTGTTGTTGCAATACTACAAGGGGATTTTCCCTAAAAGTGTGGGGAAAAACCCCATAATCGTTGTTTTGCAACCAAGTTGCAAAACAACAGTGGTAATTTTGCACCGGAATAACAAAAACATGAGTAATATGGCACACGAACATCATCATCACGAGCATTGCTGTGGGCACTGTCACGAGCATGGGCATGAGCATCACCACGAGCATGGGCATGAGCATCACCACGAGCATGAGCATCATCACGAGCACGAGCACCACCACCATCACGAAGAGGGTGGTCTTCGCCGTCAGCTTATTATTATAATAATGAGTGCCGCCCTGCTGGGGCTGGCAGTCCTGGTTGAGCACACCATTCACCTTACAGACTGGCAGCTGCTGTTGGTCTACCTGGTGCCCTATCTGGTGGCCGGCCATAGCACTCTGCATGAGGCTGCCGAGGGAGTGATGCATGGTGACGTGTTCAACGAGCACTTCCTCATGGCGTTGGCCACCATCGGGGCACTCCTCATCGGTTTCCTGCCCGGTGCCGAGACGCAGTTTCCCGAGGCCGTCTTCGTAATGCTCTTCTTCCAGGTGGGAGAACTCTTCGAGGGTTATGCCGAGGGGAAGAGCCGTGAGAGCATCAGCCATCTGATGGACATCCGCCCCGACAAGGCTAATTTAGAGTTCTTGGACGAGCAAAGCGGCGAAGCCGAGCGAAGAGTTAAGTGTGTGTCGCCCGACGAGGTGGCCGTAGGGTCGGTCATCGTTGTGCGTCCTGGCGAGAAGGTGCCCCTCGACGGCATCATCATCGAGGGCAGCACGGCCTTGAACACCGTGGCGCTGACGGGCGAGTCGATGCCGCGTGAGGCGACGGTGGGCGACGAGGTGGCATCGGGCTGTGTGAATATCTCTGGTGTGATAAGGGTGCGCACCACGAAAGCCTTTGGCGAGAGCACGGTGTCGAAAATCATCCATCTGGTGGAGAGTGCCGGCGAGCACAAGTCT
>CAMYZK010000261.1 GCA_947303825.1 uncultured Prevotella sp.
CCTGTGCAAAGTCGCGCACACGACGCAGCAGCGCGTTGGCAATACGGGGCGTTCCACGGCTGCGGCCGGCAATCTCCAAGGCGGCATCCTCCGTGATGGGTACACCGAGAATACTGCTCGACCGTTCGATGATATGTTGTAACGTCTCAGGCTCGTAATACTCCAAGTGCATATTGATGCCGAAACGGGCACGGAGCGGGGCGGTCAAAAGGCCGCTACGGGTGGTAGCACCGACGAGCGTAAAGGGGTTGAGGTCTATCTGTATGGAGCGGGCCGACGGGCCTTTGTCTATCATGATGTCGATGCGGTAGTCCTCCATAGCCGAGTAGAGGTATTCCTCGACGACGGGCGACAACCGATGGATCTCGTCGATAAACAGCACGTCGTTCTTCTCCAAAGAGGTGAGGATACCGGCCAGGTCGCCTGGTTTGTCGAGCACGGGACCGCTGGTAATCTTGAAGCCCACGCCCAGTTCGTTGGCGATGATGTTCGACAGGGTTGTCTTACCCAGTCCGGGAGGGCCGTGCAGCAGCGTGTGGTCGAGGGGCTCGCCACGGTATTTGGCTGCCTCCACGAAGACGAGCAGGTACTCCACCACCTTCTGCTGTCCGGCGAAATCGTCGAAGCGAAGGGGGCGCAGGGCGTTCTCAAAGTTTTTCTCGCCCTGACTGGAAGTGGCGAAACGCTCTTGCCGTATGTCGAAGTCGTTGTCCATAGATTGGGCTTTTCTGATGGTTCGAGGGAGACTAGTATTTATAGTTTCTCTCTAGTTTCTCTAGCAACTCTAGTTTCTCTAGTAACTCTAGTTATCTCTGGGGTCTTTATTTAAGAAGGCTAAGGCTTACATGCGCATCTGCTTGACCATGGCGACGAGGCCGTTGGAGCGGGTGGGGGAGAGATGCTCCTTCAGTCCGATGCGGTCTATGAAGTATAGGTCGGCATTCAGTATGTCTTCGGGCGTCTGCTCATCGAGCACGCGAATCAGCAGGCTTACTATGCCCTTCACTATCAGGGCGTCGCTCTCTGCCTGGAAGTGTATGCGCCCTTCTGGGGTGAAGTCGGCTTGCAGCCACACACGGCTCTGGCAGCCGTCAATGAGGTTGCTCTCCGTCTTGTAGCGCTCGTCGAGTGGAGGCTGGCAGTTGCCCAGGTCTATGAGCAGCTGGTAGCGGTCCATCCAGTCGTCCAGATCCTGGAACTCCTCAATTATCTCTTCTTGTCTTTCGTCTATTGTCATTGTTGCTTTCTTTGTTTACCAACTTGCAAAGATACGAATAATAAAGCAAACAACCAACGAATTATGTTTTTTTATCATATTCATCTTCTATTATTATAGTTTCCGTATATCCCATCCGCTGTTTGCGTTCACGCTTTTACTGTTGGCCTGTCTTACTCTATGTCGGTTTGTGATGGTAAAAGGGCTGGACTTTCTGTTGCATCTGCCCACCGTAGTGGAAAAAGCAGGCACTTTAGGTGTTGCTGACCTAGGTCAGCAACACACAGGGGCTGTATTAACCTTTAAATTTGAATCATTCACCATAAATACTTGATACATAAATAGTTAAAGTGTTTGTAAAGGTTTGTTTTAAAAACCTCCCAATTATTTTTATTATGCAAAATTTTGTGCAAACAGAAAAAAAATGTAATTTTGCATCAAGATAAATTAATAAGAATAGTTATGAAGCGTGTTAGGTTAATCTCTGTCATGGCAGTCGCCGTCTGCCTGTCGCTGTCAGCTTATGGACAAGGCAACTCTACTCCAAATTACAGTGAAGAGTTGATGTATGAAGGCAGCAATAACTTCAATGAGGGTTTGGGCTCCTTGAAGTCTATGGGAATGTGGTTCTATATAGACAAGGATGGCAAAGTACCTATTGACCAGGCCTATAAACAGGTGAAGGCCTTCTCGTGCGGGCGTGCTGCGGTGAAGCAGGACGGCAAGTGGGGTTACATAGACAAGGAAGGCATCGTTGTTACCGACTTTGTCTACGACAAGGCTATGAACTTCGAGAAGGACTATGCCGCTGTGTGCCAGGGAGGTCGCTGGGGTCTGATAGACAAGTCGGGACGGGTTGTCGTTCCCCTTCAGTACGACCGTGTGTCGATGTGGAGCGACGGCGATGTGGCCATCGTCGAGCAGGATGACAAGTATGGCGTCTTCGACCTGGCTGCCAAGACGCTCAAGTTCAATGCCTATAGCCACAATCTGTTGTCGTTCAATGAGGGATTGGCAAGTGTGGCCGACAGCCGCGATTTGTTCAAGCGGAAGTACGGCTTCATAGACAAGAACGGGAAAGTGGTTATCCCCTTCGAGTATGACGATGCCAAAGAATTTACAGAAGGGTTGGCTGCCGTCAAGCTGGGTGGTAAATGGGGCTTCATCGACAAGAAGGGCCAGCAAGTCATTGCCTGCAAGTATGAGAGTGTGCGTGACTTCAGTAACGGCCTTGCCAGTGTTACACAGAATGGCAAGGCAGGGCTGATAGATAAGACGGGCAAGGTGGTGGTTCCACTACAGTTCGACGAGTTGGGCCGGCCTGTTGGCGGCTATGCCTACTTCTGGCGTAACGAGAAGGTGGGCATCATTGATATCAAGGGAAGAGTGGTGGTCGATGCCATATACGACGCATTGCGGATGTCGAAGACTGGCGGACCTACAGCAGTAAAGAAGGGTAGCAAGTTCGGATTCGTAGATATGAGCGGCAATGTCGTGGTGCCAATAATCTTCGATGCCGTTCAGGATTTTTCAGAGGGTTTTGCCAGCGTGAAGCTAGGAAATAACTGCGGCATCATAGACACCAAGGGGCAAGTGCTGAAAGTAAAGTAACTCCTCACTCTCAACTCTCAACTCATAACTCTTCACTCTTAACTCTTAATTCTTAACTCTTAATTCTTCACTCTTCACTCTTCACTATCTTAAACAGCTTGTCGCTGGGTCTTATCTTTCCCGTCACGGGAATGGCAATACGTTGACCCTGTGGAGCCTCGCTCACAGGGTCACCGTTTTGGTTGTGTATCTCGGTGGCAGTGAGATACATCACTCCGGTGGTGGGTCCTGTGACAAGCAGCTTGTCACCCAGGCAGAAGGTGGTGGCTTCGACAGCAAACTCGCCTACGCATAGCTTGGAGTAGAACTTGGTGGCCTTACCCACATATACCTTCCGCTC
Source organism: uncultured Prevotella sp. (assembly GCA_947303825.1). Taxonomy (GTDB): domain Bacteria; phylum Bacteroidota; class Bacteroidia; order Bacteroidales; family Bacteroidaceae; genus Prevotella. The sequence continues at coordinate 3,168 of CAMYZK010000261.1, forward strand.
TGTGGCGTTACTGCCGTAGTTCCTGTTCCACTCGCCCATCTTCTGCCCTTGATAATATCCATCCCAGAAACCACGGTTGAAGACAGTGGCAAGCCGTCGGTCCCATTCGTCCTTCTTCTCTTCGGTGAAGGAGCCCTCAACAACAGCTTGAATGGCCTCCTTGTAGCAGCGCACCACCTGATAGACATACTCGGGCCCGCGTGCGCGTCCTTCTATCTTGAAGACTCTTACGCCGGCGTTCATCAGCTTGTCTATGAAGCGCACTGTCTTCAGGTCTTTCGGGCTCATCACGTATTTGTTGTCTATCTCCAGTTGGTAGCCGGTCTCATTGTCGGTCACGGTATAGCTGCGCCGGCACACCTGTATGCACTCGCCTCGGTTGGCACTGCGGTTGGCGGCATCGAGGCTCATGTAGCACTTGCCGCTGATGGCCATGCAGAGGGCACCGTGGCAGAACATCTCTATGCGTACCTGCTGCCCAGACGGTCCGCAGATGTTCTCGTCGGCGATGGCCTGGTGTATCTTCTCTACCTGCTGCAGGTTGAGCTCTCGTGCCAGCACGACAACGTCGGCAAACTGTGCATAGAAACGCAGTGCCTCGACGTTTGAGATGTTGAGCTGAGTAGACAGGTGGACCTCCATCTTCTCTACACTCTGACGGCAATACTGCATCACGGCGATGTCGCTGGCAATGATGGCGCTGATGCCTGCCTCGCGTGCGGCATCGACAATCTGGTGCATGGCCTCCATGTCATTGTCGTAGATGATGGTGTTCACCGTGAGGTAGCTTTTTATGCCATGCTCGCGGCATGTGGCTGCTATCTCCTTCAGGTCGTCGATGGTGAAGGCCGATGCCGAGCCAGCCCGCATGTTGAGCTGTCCTACTCCGAAGTAAACCGAGTCGGCACCTGCTTGTATGGCTGCTGCCAGCGACTCACGGCTGCCCACAGGGGCCATTATTTCATAGTCTTCATTTCTCATTTTCTCATTTTCTCATTCTCCCCATTTCTCATTTTCTC
>CAMYZK010000262.1 GCA_947303825.1 uncultured Prevotella sp.
CCACACCTCATCAAGGGCACCATCAGCAGCACAGGTGATAACGGCTACAACTATATCTTCGGCTACCGCGCACTCAAAACCACACCGAGCGGAAAGGTCACTCTGGGCTTCTTCAAGCCTGCGGGAAGAGACCTGCCAGCCAACTCGGCTTACCTGTACTCGCGCCACAACGTTACCACCGATGCCCAGGGCTTCGCAATCTTCTTTGACGACGACACCCCAACGGCTATCGATGCTGTTGAGACCGCAGCCACAGCCGACGACAACGCTCCCTACTACTCACTGCAGGGCGTTCGCTATGCCGGCAAGCCAGCAGCAGGCATCTATATCCACAACGGTAAGAAGGTAATAATCAAATAATCTGGAGGAAACAAGACATGAAGAAGTATATCAAACCATATATGGAAGTAATAGACCTGAAGGCCCGCGGGCTCATGGAGGACGTAGGTATCCACGGTTCTACTGGCGTAGACCAGGACCCTAACCACAACACAGAGGGCAGCGGCTCGTTCGGAGCACGCCCCCACACCGTAGTTGGTGGCCACATGGACGGTGCCTACAACAGCGTCTGGGACCGATAACCCACTCACAACAAAGGACTCTGCGACCTTTCCGCCACACTGCGGGGAAGGCACAGAGTCCTTTTCTGTTTTCACTAACCGAACAAACAAAACCATAAAACTGCTATCATGATTTTGAATAAAGACCGAGACGTAACTGCATTGACGCGACTGCTTGTCGTGTTGGGCTTGTTCATGCTCGCGGTAGTGGGCGCCAACTACTTCGGAGACTCTTCGGAGTACAGCTCAAACCAATACGAAAGCTCTGAGAGCAAGGGCGGTTTCTACAATACTTTCTTCGGCCTGTTCACCGACGAAGAAGAAAGCAGCGGCTCATTGTCGGGCGGCGGAGGAGGCGCATACTTCAGTTCCATCTTCGGCGACTTTGAGTTCATCTTCCGCGTGAAGAACTACAAAGCCCTTGAAGACGACAACCTCGACGAGATGGACCATCTGGTGCATTAGCCCAAGCGAGAGAGAAGGGAGGACGGGCAGGCTGGCAGCAGCCGGCAGCTATCATAAGTTGACACTAATATAGACTTAATATACGACAACCGATTATAAACATTCATAAGTAAATGAAGAAAACATTATTACAACTATTGCTGCTGTGCCTTCCCTTGCTGTCGATGGCACAGGGATGGCCGTCCTACTACGGTGGCGTAATGCTGCAGGCGTTCTACTGGGACAGCTACGACGACACCAAGTGGACCAACCTTACCAGCCGCGCCGACGAGCTGTCGAAATACTTCGACCTGATATGGGTGCCCAACTCGGGACAGGTGAAGCCCGACGAGTGGAACCACGGCGAAGGAATGAAGTCTATGGGCTATGACCCCTGCTTCTGGCTGAAGCACAACTCGATATGGGGAACGCAGACCGAACTCGTAAACATGATCAAGACCTACCGCGAGAAAGGCACCGGCATCATCGAAGACGTGGTAATCAACCACAAGAAAGGAGTCTACGACTGGGCCGACTTCCCCGTTGAGAGCTACACCAATCCCACCACCGGCAAGACTTACAACATCAACTGGAGCACCGACAAGACCAAGATGTGGGGCGTCACGCTCAACGACGAACTCTATACCAGCGGCACCTCCGGCTACACCGACGACGGAACAGGCCACTACGACGAGGGCGACGACTTCAGCGGCTACCGCGACCTGGACCACGTGAACCCCGGAGTGCAGCAGAACTGCATCACCTATCAGGACTTCCTTCTCAACGAGCTGGGCTACATAGGCTTCCGCCTCGACATGGTGAAAGGCTACAAGCCCTACTACACGGGAATGTATAACGCCGCCACCCACCCTGCTTTCTCCGTAGGCGAGTACTGGGACGGCTACTCCAGCATCGTCAACTGGATTGGCGAGACCGCCCTCCACCCCACCGCTAACGGACAGATACAGTCGGCAGCCTTCGACTTCCCGCTGAAGAACACCATCAAGTCGGTGTTCGACGACTACAACTGGGATGCCTTGAGCGACAAGGGCGTTGCCGGCGACCCCAACTGGCAGCGTTATGCCGTGACCTTCGTCGACAACCACGACACCGGACGCGAAGACTACCAGCGCCTTTGGAACAACTGGTCGGCAGCCAACGCCTTCATCCTCGCCATGCCGGGCACTCCCTGCATCTGGCTGCCCCACTACGATGCCGACCCAACCAACATCGGCAACATGATTCTGGCCCGCCGCGCCGCCGGTGTGACCAACCAGAGCACCATCACCCGTCAGGAACGCTACAACAACGGCTACATCCTCGTCACCCAAGGCTCAAAGGGCAACGTCTACGTGCAGTTTGGCGATGCCGTGAACGAGGGATGCCCCTACGGCTACAAGGAAGTGGCTTCCGGCGACTGCTATAAGTTCTACTGCACCTACGATCTCGACCTCAGCAAAGACAACAAACCCGGACTGAGCTTCGGCTATCCCGTGGTCAGCAAGGGCACAGGCTCCTTCTACCAGAGCGTGACGGTGAACGTGAAGCCCTCGCTCAGCGGCACCACCCTCGTCTACACCACCGACGGCACGTCGCCCACAGCCTCGAGTCAGCAGATAACGAACCTCGACGGACAAGACCTCACCTTCACCGAGAGCACCCGCCTCTCCGTAGGTGTGCTGCAAGACGGTGTCGTGCGCAACATTCAGTCATACAAATACATCATCACCCAGGAGAAGGCCACCACTATAACCGTCTACGTCAAGGCCAGCAAGAACCCGCTTTACGTCCACGCATGGGACGGCAACGGCGACCTCACCACATGGCCCGGCCAGAAGCTCTCGCAGACAACCGTCATCGGCGGCACGAAGTGGTACACCTACACCGTCAGCAAGCCGTCGGACGACTACTCGTTCAACATGGTGCTCTCGCAGGGCAGCGAGGAAACCAAGTCGGGCGACGTGTCGGGCATCAGCTCAGACGTGTTCTACGAGCTCACGTCGAACTACGCCAAGGACCTCACCACGCGCTACATAGAGCACCTCTATGACGACGAAGAAGAGGAGCAGACCGTCAGCGAGCCCATCACCATCTACGTAGCCAGCAGCACGCAGCCCATGCTCCATGCCTGGAACGGCACCGGCAACCTCAACGGCGAGTGGGGCGACAACCAGAAGATGACCCAGACCACCACCATCGGCGGCAAGAAATGGTACTATCACACCTTTGCCGACGACGTTGACGATGTGAACATCATCTTCCACACATCCTCTTCGCAGACTGCCAACATCGAGGGCATCACCCGCACGCAGTTCTTCAACTACAACGGCAGCACCGGCTACCAGAACGTAACCGACGACTACATAGCCAACCTCTACTTCGACACGCCCACCGGAGTGCGCTACGAGCGAGACAAAGTGTACGCCTACTTCGAGGACAGCGACGACTGGGGGCAGTGCTATGCCTACACCTACAACTCGGAGACCGAGGGCAACTGGCCCGGCAGCAATGCCAACGTCACCAAGGTGGGCGAAACCTCGAACGGCAACACCATCTACAAGTGGGTGAGCACCTCCACAACGCAGCCCGGAAACATCATTTTCAACAAGGGACTGAGCAGCGGCACCTCTGCCGGCAACGGCCAGACCAAGGACCTCACCTTCGTCAACGGCGGCTACTATGTCATCGACGGCCTCAAGGGAGTAGTCACCAAGCAGAGCGACCTGCTGAGCCGCAGCTTCGCCAAGAACACCATTGCCACCGTGTGCGCACCGTTCAGCCTCAACGCAGCTGAGGTTGAAGCCCTCGACGGCCAGCTCTACGAACTCACCGACGAGCAGAACGGCTACCTGATCTTCAGCGAAGCCACTACCATGACAGCCCTCAGGCCCTACCTCTTCGTGGCCGACAAGGGCGGCAAGGCCTTCCTGCAGTTTAAGGACAAGGCTATCCAGAACGGCACACCCATCACCGTGACGGCAGGCAACTTCGCTTTCACCGGCACCGCCGACACCGAGAAGCTCATTTCAAACAACAGCACCACCTACTTCGGCTACAGCCAGAACAACTTTGTGCAAGTGGGCACCACCAACGGAGCCACCATGCGCCCCTACCGCGCCTACTTCAGCACCACTGCTTCTGCGTCGGCCCGTCCGGTGGACATCCTGTTCGGCGG
>CAMYZK010000263.1 GCA_947303825.1 uncultured Prevotella sp.
CCCTTCATCATAGAGGCGTTGCACTCGCTGGAACGACTTCTCGGAAATCTCCAGTCCCGCCTTAGCCTGCTGAAGCAGCTGGAACGCACCCTGCACCTGCTCCTTACGGGCGCCGTTACGGGCCATCTCCTCAAGGGCACTGGCACCGTCCTTGGCTCCTTGCGCCTGGTGCATCTTGGCATGTACCTCTGGTGCATCGATAACGGCCAGCGTGTCGCCAGCATGTACGAAGTCACCCTCCTTGACACGTATCTCCAAGATACGGCCAGGCACCTTACTAGACACTCGGTATTCAGAAACTTCAACCTGTCCCTGAATGATTTCCGGGTCGCGGTCGAGTGTCAGAAAACCTATCAGGGCAACAATGACCACCACGACGGCAAAACCCAATATAGCCAGAAGTATGTTGTTGTGCTGTTTTTTTGCTTGACTCATTTTTTTATATTTTAATTCGGGATTACGGAATGTCGGAATGTCGAGATAACTTAATAACGAAAGAACATAAAGATTATTACTTGTCCGGGCTTAAGGAACTAGGACACCAAGTGCTTTCTGCAAGTCTACCTGAGCCATGCGCACATCTATTTCTGCATCAATCTTCTGTGACTTAGCCTGTAGCCATGCCGTCTGAGCCTCCATGACAACGGTAGGAGTGATTACCCCTTCCTGGAATCCGAGGTTTGCCACTCGCAGGTTTTCCTCTGCCCTCTCTATGCTGGTGTTGGCAAGTGCCAGGCGTTTGTGGGCTTCATCCACCTTAAATGAATTCTGGCTTACCTGCAGCTCCATCAGCTCGCGGGCTTCTTCTTTCTCAAGTGTTGCTATGGCTGTGGCACCCTTTGATGCCCTTACCTTGTAGGCCACATCACCCCAGTTCCATATAGGGATGCGCACCAGGAGTCCAATGTTCCAGAATCCTCCAAACTTCTTCTCAAAGCCGTTAAGTACGTTAGGATTGCTTATGGCATAGCCTCCTGTCATTGCCACCTGCGGCAGGTTGCCGGCTTTCAGCAGATGTGTGGCTTCCTTTGTCATGTCAATGGCATTGTCGAGCAGTTTCATCTCCGGACGGTTGGCTATGGCAGCCTGCCTGTCGGGAAGGACAGCTGTCTTCGTGATACCCAGATCGCTGGCATCCTCATCGGCCAGCCGGATGTCCGATTCGAGAGGCAGACCTATCTGCTTGCATAGCAGCATCTTCGAGAGCACCAGACCGTCGTTCACCTTCTGCAGCATCATCTCTGCCTCGTTCACCTTGACACTGACACTGAGGCCGTCGCTCTTTGTGGCAACGCCTTCGCTAATCATTTTCTGAACATCACTGTCGAGTTTCTTGACCACCTCAAGGAAGCTCTCTGCCAGCCGCTGCTTATGCCTCAGTGATATGACCTGCCAATAGGCCTGGTCGGTGGCATAGACAACAGCCTGACGGCGAGCCTCTGCAGAATTCTCGGTCATCTCAGCATTGATGTCGGCCATATTATTGAGGGCAGTGATGGCACCGCCCATGAAAACAGGCTGTGTAACGAGTATGCTTCCTGCAAAGATATTACGGGTGTCTGTGCGGAAGGCATCTACAATCTTCTGTCCCTCGGTGTTGAGCAGTCCGGCAGTATTGGTAACGGCCTGTCCCATCTGTTGCTGAAGATCACCGGCCATCTGCTGGAACACTTCGGCAGGAACGCCTAGCTGTGTGAGCACCTGCCCCAGCTGTCCTATCTTCGTGTTGAGGGCAGAGCCCATGCCTTGCAGACTGGCAGAGGCATTGGTGCCCATGTTGCTGAGGTTGTATTTCTGATTGTCATTGAGCAGAGAGAACTCCTTGCTTGTGAACTGATAGGTGCCTATCACCGAAACGTGCGGCAGGTATTTCGTTCTGGCCGACCGTTGCAAGTTCTTTGCAACATCCTGCTTCAGGGCAGAGACTCCCAGCTGCTTGTTGCCGCGCAGAGCCATGGCCCGGCAACTGTCGAGGGTCAGAATCTGCTGCGCCAGACACTTGGGAGTGCAGATGCTTAATATGAAAAGATTTATGCAAAAGGCAGCAACCCACCATATACCCTTGCCGTAAACAGGTCTCTCAGGATTCACACTTGGTTCTTTCATAATAGTCAAAGCTATCTGTTACTTTTCAAAGTTGAATGTTCTGGAGCCAATGAGGTGTCCGTCGGCGAAGATGCTAACCCTGTATTCGCCAGCCTCCAGGAATTCTGCTATGTTCCAATAAGTTACCACTGGAGTCTCCTCGCCCGAGTATTCGATGACCTTCTTCATGGAGTATTCCAGCTGGCGGTTCTCATAGTTGAAATAACCGCCCCCGTAAAGGGCTGCTCCTGCCGGTGTCTGAATACGCACATAGATGGTGCGCTGCCCGTTTTGTGCTGTCACATTGCGGGAGATATTGAACGACACCTGCAGCTGCTTGGCATCCTTCATCTTCTTCGAGGCCTTGCCACGCTTGTTGAGTGCTGTCATGGATATTGCCGTAGCATCGAGCTGGGCTGCAATGTTTACCTTGTCGGTAAGGGCCTGACGCTCCTCCTCCAGGTTCTGGTTCTTTCGACCGGCTTCCTCAAGCCTACCCGTCAGGTCTTTATTCTCGTTACGAAGGCTCTGGTTTACAAGGTTCAGCGAGTCTACCTGGCGTATATACTGGCGAAGCACTGCCCGCACGGTGTTGAGTTCTTTCTTCAAGCGTGCTATCTCACGGGCATCGTCGGCCTTTACCTTCTTCAGCTCATCCAAAAGCTGCTGGGCATGCATCTGCTCGCGAGTGAGCTGGGCTATTAGTGAGTCGTTGGTGATCTGGCTCATCATTTCGCCGTACTGCCTGCCCAGCTGGGCATATTCGTTCTCCATCTCCTCCTTGTCGATGGCGGCAAGCTCCTGCATGTTCTCAACTTTCTTCTCCAGTTCCTGGCGGTCGTCCTTCTGGGGCTTGATAACAAAGAACCAAAGCAATGCTGCTACAAGCAAAGCCACTGCTAGCGAGGCAATAATAGTGATGACGTATTCCTTTTTCATTGTTCTTTTTTTTAGACGTGCAAAATTACTTCATTTTTGTTATTTGGCAAAAGAAAGGGAAAAAGATTTAGTTTTTTTTTGGTATATCATATTATTTTATTATTTTTGCACAATCATTAATTATAGAAAAACCTGAAACTATGGCCGCAGGAGGATTCTTGAACCGTGCGTTCCACTTGTATTACGACGGTTTCCGTAGCATGACGCTGGGGAAGACGCTCTGGGCCATCATCATTGTCAAGCTAATTATTATCTTTGTAGTCTTGAAACTGTTCTTCTTTCCCAACTTCCTTGGCACTCATGCCGAGAAGGGGGATGAGGCAAACTATGTTGCAAAGGAGCTGATAAACCGTAGCGAATAACGTATAACAAACAATATTTTATTGACTCTATGAAAGAACTGCTATTAACCATTGATGCAGGTACCATCGACTGGTCGAGGGCTCAATTTGCCCTTACCGCTATCTATCACTGGCTGTTTGTTCCCCTCACACTAGGACTGGCAGTCATTATGGGTATCTGTGAGACCATCTACTACAAGAAGCGTACAGCCTTCTGGATGCAGACTGCCAAGTTCTGGCAGCGGCTGTTTGGAGTGAACTTCGCCATGGGGGTTGCCACAGGCATCATCCTGGAGTTTGAGTTCGGCACGAACTGGAGCAACTATTCTTGGCTGGTGGGCGACATCTTCGGTGCGCCACTGGCTGTTGAGGGCATTGTTGCCTTCTTCATGGAGAGCACCTTCGTTGCCGTGATGTGCTTTGGATGGACGAAAGTGTCGGCAGGATTCCATCTTGCTTCTACATGGCTGACAGGCATCGGAGCCACCCTGTCGGCATGGTGGATTCTGGTGGCAAATGCGTGGATGCAGCACCCCGTGGGCTGTGAGTTCAATCCCGACACCATGCGCAACGAGATGGTGTCGTTTCTCGACGTAGCCCTCTCTCCCTCGGCCGTAGACAAATTCCTGCACACTGTAATATCGGCATGGATTGTTGGAGCTGTGTTCTGCGTAGCTGTATGCTGCTGGTACATCATGAAGAAACGCCATACCCAACTGGCACTGGAGAGCATGAAGATAGGAGCCATAGTAGGCCTCGTAGCCTCACTGGGCGCAGCCTTTACCGGACATATCTCTGGACAGGACG
>CAMYZK010000264.1 GCA_947303825.1 uncultured Prevotella sp.
CTACTAACCTAATGAATAGATGCATATAGTCTTCACGACTATCATTGCAAAGGTACGTGTTTTTTTCCGCTTATTCTGACCTAGAGTGTGGTTTTTTGGCTTTTGCTCCTGTCATTTTGACTTACATCAAAAACCATGCGAGTATCTAGCCAGCAACTGCTGCTCCCTAGACTGTGCATCCTGTAGGAACTGCTGGTATTCATAGCTGTCTGGATTGAAAGGCTTGTGGCCCAAAGCCGCCTTTATGGGCTGCCAGTCACTAACGAACTGCTGTGCCAGCGGGCTGAGGTAGAGTTCAGAAATCCGCTCCCAGATGTAGTCTACAGTCTGCTGTGAAGGGTGAATCATGTCGGGCTGATAGAAGCGGTAGTCGCGCAGCTCGTCGAGCACCAGCTCGTAGGCCGGAAAATAGCTGGCACAATGGCTGTACTGGCGGCACACCTCATCGACGGCCATGAGCAGTGTGGCCTTAGAGAGCTGACTCTTATGATAGCCGTATTTGCGATAGCGTATAGGGCTGACGGTAAAGACTACTTGGGCCTGGGAGTTGCGGCTTGTTATCTCGACTATGCACTGCGTAAGGAAGTCCACACACTCAGACACCGACAGTTCTTCTTCGGTAAACATGCTCTGGGGCCGTTTCCGGCAGTTGTCTACTATCTCACCCGTCTGCTTCAGCCGGTAGATATGGTTTGTGCCCAGGGTGATGAACACCACTCGTGGCATGCTCTCCACACGCTGCAGTGTATGCAACACCGATGCGGGATTATACATCACGCCATGGGGATTGACCACAACGGGGAAATGCTCCTGCTCGAACCTTCGACCTATGCTGTCGGCAAAACAAGAACCCACGAAGAGTAACTCTTCGAGCGGCTCAATCAGAAACTGAGGCTTTGGTATGTCTACTATAGTTCGGAACTCCATGGAAATAAGTATTTCAACGTTTCGATGGGCAAAGATACTGCTTTTTCCTGAAATAATCACAGAAAAACGGGCGAAATATTTCACCCAGCAACGCAGTTCGGCCAGCTATAGTTAATTTATCGTAAAAAAAGAGGAGTGTAACATTACATTACATAATTAATATGTAATTTTGACACCCGAAACGAGACTTAGGCTTTACATTATATAACAAATCAAAAACAGCTTATGAAGAAATTTTTTACTCTTGCTGCCGTGGCCTTTGCTGCCATGAGCGTTAACGCACAAGACGTGCGCATGTTTAAATGGTGTGTACCCGAAGACTTCGACATGACGGAGTACCACAAGATAATCGAAGCCGTAGACGTTGAGTCGGGCGAGAAGATAGGCACCATCGAGATGCTCTCCTCTCCCAACAAGAACGACCTCTTTGAGGAACTGAAGGACGAGAACGGCGAGAAAGTTCTGGATGAGGACGGCAAGCCCCAGTTTGACACCGAGCACCCCAAGCCCGCATGGAGCTGGAAGTGCAACAACCCCGAGAGCAACATGAGTCTCTCCATCTGGGAAGAAGGCTTCGGCTATGGCATCATTGGCAAGGGCAACCCCGTGATGAGCCAGGAAGAAGGCTGGGTAGAGGGCGACAACGGCTGGAGCTACAAGGTAGAGAATGCCGTCTACTGGACTCCCGGTTGCGGTTCGCTACCCCTGCAGGGTGAGTATATCAAGGTGACAGCCACTCGCGACGGCCAGATTACCATCGGTGCCTTCATCAACAAGGGCGGTGGCGACAGCGGCCACGGACACCGTCTGTATATCGTCGACGAGACAACGAAAGACCAGGGCTATCTGCCCATCGCTCCAGAGCGCATCACCGTGAAGGGCACCTTCCAGAACAACACCTGGATTCCCGAAGAAAAGAAGATATTGTTCAACGAGGAGACTCAGAAATGGGAGGAGCAGATAGACCCCGAGACGGGCGAAGACATTAAGTGGTATCCCTTCGGCGACAGTCCCGAGCTGCCCGTGACCATCCCCATGACCGAGAACTACAGCATCTTCGAGTACACTAACCAGAAGGGCGAGTTGACATACTTCAACCGTCCGTTCCTAGGTCTCATCAGCTTCGATGTGAAGAAGGACGTTACCTACTGGATGTTCAACCCCACATCACAGCTAGGCTTCTACGGCTTCAAGCTGGAGGTGAGCGGCGAGGAGAACGGCATTGCCACAATAGCTGCCGAGAGCGCAGGCGACAAGAGCTTCACGCTGAGCGGACAGCAGGTGAGCGACGGCTATCGCGGCCTAGTGATTAAGAACGGCAAGAAGGTCGTGATGAAGAATTAAAGGATTTCTTTGCAGAGCAAAGCGGCAGAGCCGAGCGCTTGGACGAGCCAAGCGGCAGAGCCGAGCGAAAGAAATCAAAGGAGTTAAAGGAGTTAAAGACAATACCCTGCACCAACAAAGCTATCGTCTTTCGCTCCTTTAACTCCTAAATTAATAGAGCATTCTCAGGAAAGCCTTTGGCAGGTAACTGATAATATCGCTTGCCATAAGGCTTTCTTCTCCAAGTTCCTGTGCGGCGAGGTCGCCGGCCAGTCCGTGCAGGTAGACAGCTAACAGGCATGCTTCCCGCTGCTTATAGCCCCTGGCTAGCAGACCGAGAAGGATGCCTGTTAGCACATCTCCACTACCAGCAGTAGCCATGCCGGCGTTTCCCGTAGTATTGAAGACAATATGTCCGTCGGGCATACATACTGCCGTATGGTGTCCTTTCAAGATGACATATCCCTGTATGCGCTCTGCCAGCTCACGTGCCTTTACCAGGCACTCGTAGCTGTCGGAGCACTGTCCCTCCATGCGTTCCAGCTCCTTGGGATGGGGTGTGAGAATGATGCCCTTGGGCAGCTGTTGCAGCCATGCATGGCGGCTGGCCAAAATGTTGAGAGCATCGGCATCGGCCACCACAGGACACTGGGCACGCTTCAGCTGTGATATCATAGCTATGCATGTCTGCTCGCTGGTTCCTATGCCCGGTCCTACGGCCACAGCCTGATAGCCCTCGGTAGGTACTGCCTCGCTGAAGATAGTCTCCTCACGGTCTATGTGTAGCACCGCCTCGGGCACTGCCGTCTGTAGCACTGAGACATTACGGCGTGGAGTGTGCACGGTGAGCTTGCCCGCTCCGCTGCGCATGCATGCCCTCGCCGCCAGCAGTGCAGCACCGGCCATGCCATAGCTGCCTGCCACAAGCAGGGCGTTGCCCATGCTGCCCTTATGAGCAAAGGGGTCGCGCGGCAGCAGCTTCAGCTCGCCAGGATCGAGCATGGTATAGTGGGCCTCTGTCTTGGCTATGCCCTCCTTACTCAACCCAATGTCGAGCACCTGCAGCTTACCAATGTACTGTTGGTTCTCTGCAAAGAGAAAACTCAGCTTCTTGTGTTGCAAGGTGAAAGTGTAGTCGGCTCGGATGATGTTCGCCCTTACGTTGTATGAGTTATCCTCGGTCATCAGTCCCGACGGTGTGTCGATGCTCACCACGGTGGCAGGCGAGGCGTTGATATACTTCACTAGCGAGGCAAACCCTCCTGAGAGCGGCTTGTTGATGCCGCTGCCGAAGAGTCCGTCTACCACCAGCATCCCCTCGTCAAGATGGGGCGGGTCGAACTCTAGTGTCACCTCTGTAAACAGTGGCTGTCCCTTCTTCGTGACAAGGCGCTGCTTGTTGAAGGCACAGTCTTCAGACAGCTTTCCGCTGATATTGAAAAGAAAGGTCTGCACCTGATAGCCCTGCTCACCTAGCATGCGAGCCACGGCAAGTGCGTCGCCGCCGTTGTTGCCAGGCCCTGCAAAAACCACGACGGGCACGTCACGCCCCCATTGGTCAGTAATGGCTGCCGTTATCTTCTGAGCAGCCCTCTCCATAAGGTCTATCGACTTGACAGGCTCATGGGCAATAGTATATTTGTCAAGCTCACGTATCTGAGCAGCAGTAAAAATCTTCATAACGCTGCAAAAGTACAAAAAAGTTGGTAAACTATTGTGTTTTTTATCAAATATTTATTATCTTTGCCCAAAATTTCCATGTATTCCTGTTTCATGCAGCAATCATTACCTGGCAATATGACTAAAAACAACTGACAATATGGACAAAGTGACTATCAAAGACAAGACCTTCAAGGTATTTATTCCCGAAGAGAAGATAAAGCTACGTATAAAGGAAGTGGCAGCCC
>CAMYZK010000265.1 GCA_947303825.1 uncultured Prevotella sp.
AAAAAACACAGGTGGGTATGCCCCGAAAAACAGGCACACCCACTTGTGTTATGACTTAAGCTATGTGTTTCTTACAGTCCTATGTAAGACTTGATGGTAGCTATAATCTTTTGCGAAGCCTCCGTTGTGTAAAGCTTGTCATTGAGGAATTCGTCAGAGTGACATCCGCCCTTGCTTACAATCTTTGTCACTACGGGGTTAGTACTGTCATCGATGGCACCGCCTGTCCAAGGGTCGTCAGAGCAATATACGAACAACATCTTGTACTTAGACTGCGTCTTTACCCATGAGCGGAAATCACTCATCAGGCGTCCACCGTCCCACTGAGAGGCATACTTCTGCATGTTGGTATGGTTCTCAAAGATGTCGGCTACGCTGTATGCCTTGTCTGTAGAGATGGCTGTTCCTTCAAGCATAGAGAAGTCGATGGCTACATTGCCCAACTCGCGGGCTGCCTGCACATAATAAGGCATGTCACGGTCGGTGTTACGCACCTGGAACAGCTCTTCGTCTGTATATGCCGCACGTGTCTTCTGATAGGAATATGGGTCTGTGTAGTCCATAAAGTCCTTCAGAAGCATCGCTTTCAGAGAGTCTTCTATTTCTTTAGAGTTCATGAATGCAAATTCTGCCACCTGACTGATTGCCTCATCCCTGTCGTCCATCTCCTTCTGTGTTGTTGCGATGTCAATGGCTTTGTCAACGTCAGGGACCAGCTTTGCCCAACTGCTGAATGGTACTTCGGAGAACTTGTGGAAGTTTAACATGAGCATGTTAAAGAGCAGGCCGCATGTCACCTCCTCCTCCGTACGTCCGAAGGTGTTGATAACCTCTACGTAGTCTTTCGGATATTTCTGGTAGAACTGCTTGATGCAAGCCTCGCGCAGAACCTTGTTGTTGGCGATGGCTATGGGCATCTTCTTCAGCCGTGCGTAGGCTATGCCCATTTCTGAGTCTGCGTCATAGCCCGCACCGCAATTGTTATACAGGTATTGGCCCATGTGTATGTCGTCGCTGCATGTAGGCGTGGCGGGCAGGAATGGAGTGCCGAAAGCCACGTACAGGTCAATGTCGTCCCACCCGTTCAGGTCGCTGTAGTATGCGTACAGCGCTGTCGTGATACCGTCTTTGCTGAGACCAGTGCTGATCCACTTGTTCTGGCTGAAGAGGTTCTTCTTCATCATGTCAACAATGGCATGAAGGTCGGCGGCTGCCTGATCGGCCCACAGGTAGGTGAAGTCCAGGTTGTCGGAAGCCTCCGGCAGCGACTTGTTGAAGTAGCGGTGCTCCACGGAGAGCATGTTGGCATTGAGGTGGTTTCTCAGGTCAACGTCGCTAACCTGGCGAGCGCTGTCGCCCATGGAGTAGCCGTTGGTATAGAGCACCACGGGGGCATCCTGCGATACATACTTCAGGCTTGCACGCTGTTTGAAAGTGCCCAAAGCCGGATTCTTGTGGTCTATAGGCTGATTGAAGTAAAAGAAATAGACCTTGTCCTGCCTGAGGTTTGTATAGTCAACGGCAATGTCAATGGTGACGTCAGAAACGCCCGGCAGTTTTTCGAGCATCCTGCAGACCTCGTCAGACAACTGCTCCTGATTGCCTTTGTCTCCTCCCGCCTCAGGTTCGATGATTTCTGTTATTTCGTTGCTCTCAGAACATCCTGTCATCATGATGCCTGCCATGATAGCGGCAAAGAGCATCAGTAAGTTTCTCTTGTTTTTCATTTTTCGTTTGCTTTACCTTCTTTATTCTTCACTCTTCGCTTTTCACTCTTCACTCTTTATTGTCCGTTACGGATGTATTGCAGTGCTCTGTCAAGCTGAGAGTCTTTGCCCGTTGTCTCATATTGCATTACGTCAAAGTTGACCTCAATGTCGGGAGTGACACCTACGCCCTCCAGTATCTTGTCGTCAACAGTCAGCAGTGCCAGTGTGGGGCAGTAGCATGATACCGGTGTCTTGCCAGCCTCGCCAACCTGTCCAGAGTAATTAAGGGTGTTTTTCTCGTTTCCTGTCAGTCCGCAGATACCTCCACTCGTACGCTTGCCTATGAGCTTGGCGTTCTTGAGGGTCTTAGCCCCGAGCGAGGTTATTTCCGACATGCTTATCGAGCCGCAGTTTGTAAGGAGCACGATGGGCTCGTCATCTACTACGTAGTGCTCATCATAGTATGTATCCATAACGGCGGGCATGGGGATTGAGTAGTCCAGACGTCCCGTGCCGCGCTTGAAACGCTCCTTGCCGACGGTCATGCCTCCCGATGGACGCAGGGCGCCGAGGGCGTAAGGGAAATCACCAGTGGAGCCGCCTATGTTTCCGCGCAGGTCAATGATGACACCGCCCAGCTTGCCGGCCTTGCCCAGCTCCTGTATGGCATCAAACCATGCCTGCCACACGTTCCTGATACCTTCGATGTGTTTATCCAGGTTCGGGTCATTCTGATTCAGCCCTGCCGCACCGTAATCAGGTATGTAGGTAGAGAGTGAGAACTGGCTGAAATGCAGATAGGGTATGTTGCCCTTGAGAAGAGCATAGCGTACGGTCAGGCCATCATCTTCAAAGCCGCTGTTGATCATGTCAAATCCGGGGACATTGAGATAGGCATACCGTATTGCCAGCTCATTGTAGTCTGTGTAGCTAAGGTCCTCGTCAGAGAGCTTTGCCTTCAGCTCCTTCAGGGCGTTCAGCTTTTCTATCTGCTCAGCAGTAGGCAGTGTCAGTTCAGATATTTTGTCTATCTGGTCGCAAATCCACATGTAGCCCATGCCCTTGGTGTTCATAAACATATCCATCAGAAAGCCTATCTCCGTAGAGTAGAAGGCCGTCTGCGGCTGTCCTTGCTCGTCAAGTTCTATCTCGCCGTTGGCGGGCAGCGTGTAGTATTTTGATATGTTTGGTTTGTATTTATTGGAAATGTCGAAGTCCTCACGGTCGAGATTACGATTTGTGCTTGGTGATACGACTACGGATTTTGTGCCGGTAATGTGGTTGCTGAACCCTATGGTTAGGTGTCCGTCATGCAGTCCGCCAAACGCCTCATCCATCAGTGCCTTCAGCTCCTTGTCGGTGACGGGATTGTCCTCTGTCCTCTTGTCAAGGGCAGCAAACTGCGGATAGTAAGTGTCGTAGGCAGCATCCCAGTCCAGGCCGTTCTGCATCTCATAGTCCCAGAGGGCGTAATACTGGTTCAGGGCTTTCCATGCAATCTTGTACTTGCCGCCAAAACTTGACTGACCTTCACCAAACGAAAGGTAGTCATTATGATCGTAAGGCAACAGCGTGTCGCTCGACTCACGGCACGACGTCACCGTAAGTGCCATAGCTATTGCTCCTAATGCTAATATATTCTTCTTCATTGCTCTAATCTTTTAATTCTTCACTCTTCACTTTTCACTCTTCACTTAAAAAATGTAGCTTGCGCCCAGCTGTATTGCGGTTGTTGAGTTATAGCGGTAGTCTTTGTTCCTCATATACTGCTTAGTGGTGCTGGTGGTGCTGTAGTAATAGCGCGCTTCCACCTGTGCTGCCCAGTGCTCGGCAAACTGATACTCCAAGCCTACGCCGCCCACGAAACCGCAGTCCCAGCGCTTGTCGCGCACGCTGCTGAACTCTACCTTTTCACTGAAATCGTAATACTTGCCCGTGAACGAGTTCATGTCCTGCCCGAAGCGGTAGCTGCCAGCCCAGTAGCCACCATAGACACCAAGATTGCAGAAACCGCGCAGCTTCTTGCCGCCGAAGCTGAATGATGCCATTACAGGCAGCTGAAGGTAGGTGTTGCGATACTTTATGTCTATGCCTTCCCAAACTCCCCGGTGCATACGGTAGTTCTTCTGGGTCATGTTAAAATCGGCACGTACACCAAACCAGTCAGTGAAATTGTACTGTCCCGTGACACCGCAGGTAACGCCCCAGCGTCCGTCATGCAATACGTCGGCCATGTACTGCTTGTCTATCGAGAACACATTGTAGTCCGCTCCGGCAGTAACTCCGACCCTCCATTGTGCGTTGGCAAAAAGCGTTGTCATCAGCGCAAAAGCCAACAAGAGCCTTCTTTTCTTCATAATTTTTTTGCTTTAATAATATATTTTGATGTTTTTTAATCTGGGGTGCAAAGGTACAAAAATAATTCATAA
>CAMYZK010000266.1 GCA_947303825.1 uncultured Prevotella sp.
GTTCCAGTGAGAGGGATGTGCTGCCCTTGTTCTTCGGTGTCTATTACCATGACAGTATAGAAGATGCCCGGCTTACCTATAATGATGTGAAGGCCACGGCCTGTGCCTATATGGATGACGAGCAGGCCTATATGGCAGCAGAGATAGCCTACGCCCTGACCAACGACAAGGGGCGTACACGCGCAGAGCGTGCCGGAGAGAATTATTACAAAGGCATCCGCGAGACACCATACGCTCCTTTCGTGAAGCTTGCTGACAGGCTGGCCAACATAACCTATTCTTTTACACAAAGCAACGAGATGAACACCCACATGAGGGATGTGTATCAGCAAGAGCTGCCCCATTTCATTGAGTCTTTAACTACCCATTCCGATGACACCCGATATGCCTTGCCCCAGGCAATGATAGAAGAAATGGAGCGGGTGGTGCAGGGGTGACGGCTTGACTCCCATTAACTTCCTGGCCTAACTAGAGCAGGGGTGACAGTAGCCTTGTAAGCGAATCCCAAACGCGGCGGGCGATGCCAGGGTGCATGCGGTGGTGGATGGATGATAGCGGCACGGCCTGCTGCTCGTCGTCGAGGAAGATATGGCGCATGGCCTCGGCCACCTCTTTTGAATAGAAGAAGGCATTGACCTCGAAGTTGTTCTCAAATGAGCGGAAGTCAATGTTGGTGGAGCCGCAGGTGCATACGGCATCGTCGCTTACCATGAGCTTGGAATGCAGGAATCCCGGTTCATAGAGGCTTATGTGTATGCCGGCCTCCTCGGCCTCGCGTGTGAAGCTGCGGCTCGACCACTCTACGAAGCGTGCGTCGCATCGCCGTGGTATGAGCACGCGGACATCTACTCCTGAGGCGGCAGCCGTCTTCATGGCAAGGAAGATGGCATCGGTGGGCAGGAAGTAGGGTGTCTCAATGTAGATATAGCGTCTGGCCGATGTGATGATGCGCAGGTAGCCCAGCATGATGTCGGGATAGGTGGCAACCGGTCCGCTGGTGACGGCCTGCATCAGCATGCCCGTGGTCTCGGGTGTGGTGTAGTATTTCTTGTCGGAGAGCAGTGTGCGGTCAACGAAGTACCAGTCTACGAGGAAGGCCTGCTGAAGACCGTTCACCCCGCCTCCCTCCAGACGTATCATGGTGTCGCGCCACGTGCCGCTCTTGGTGCCTTTCACATAGCGCAGGGCAATGTTCATGCCTCCGGTATATCCCACACGTCCGTCGATGACAATTATCTTGCGATGGTTGCGGTAGTTGGCCTTGCTGGTGAACTGTGGGAAGTGTACCGGCATGAATGGCTCTGCGTCGATGCCCTCGCTGCGCATCCGCTCGAAGAACCGGCCCTTGACACGCCAGCAGCCCACGGCATCGTAGATGACGCGCACCTCTACACCCTGGCGGGCCTTGGCAATGAGAGCATCGGCAATGAGGCCTCCCAGGGCGTCATCCTCAAAGATATACATGTCTATGTGTATGTGGCTCTTGGCCTGGGCAATGTCGTGAAGGAGACGTGGGAAGAACTCGTAGCCGCTGGTGAGAATCTCTGTGCGGCTGTTGATGAAGGGCAGTGCAAACTCCTGTTTGGAGAAGAGCTCAATGACGGGTTTGTAGTCGTGGGGCAGCTCTATCTGACGCTGGTCAACGAATTCGAGCATAGACCGTCGGGTGAGCATGTCCATGGAGCGTCGGCTTACGAATTTCTCCTTCCGGCGGTTGACACCGAAGAAGATGTAGGCAATGACGCCGAAGTAGGGTAGGAAGTAGATGACGAGAGCCCAGGCCATGGTCTTTGCCGGCTGACGGTTGTCAAGCAGCACGTGGATGATGGCTCCGATGGCTATCACCCGCGACAGAAGATATATGATACCTAGGACACTCATTATGAGTTATGAGTTAAGAGTTATGAGTTAAGAGTTTAGAGTTGAGAGTTAAGAGTTTAGAGTTATGAGTTGAGAGTTCTTTGCAAAGCCAAGCGGCAGAGACGAGCGGAGAGACTTTTGTTAAGAGTTAGGAATTCGTAATTCGTAATTGAGAGTTATTCTATGCCGATGAGCTTGTGGGTCTGGAGTGAGAGCCGCCACTGTGGGTGGTGCTGTATGTAGTCTACGCATAGCGTTGTGATGTGTGCATTGCGTTCTGGGTTGCCTGTGTCGCAGGGCTGAAGGTAGAGGAGAGGGGTGGAGGGAGGAAGGTGGAGGGATGAGGGTGGATGGTGGATGGTGGAGGGTGGAAGGTGGAAGGTGGATAGTCTGGTAGGTGTGTCTTCGTCGAAGACAATTTTCAGCTCGTCAGGTTGCCGTGCTCCGATGTTCTCTTTTTGCCATGCTCCCTCTGTCTTCCACCAGTTCTTAGGCGAGACTGTCAGCCAGTCGAGGTTGTTGGGGGCGGGGAGAATGCCATTGCTCTCCATTGCCACCTCATAGCCGTTATTGTGCAACAGGTCGATGAACGACTCATCTACTTGCAGTGTCGGTTCGCCGCCGGTGAGGACGATGAGAGTTAAGAGTGAAGAGTTAAGAGTTAAGAGTGAAGAGTTCTTTGCATAGCAAAGCGGCAGAGCCGAGCGAAGAGTGAAGAGTGAAGAGGTTTTTGCAATGATTTCTTCGGCGGTCATTTCGGTGTACGAGTTGAACTCCGTGTCGCAGAAAGGGCATTGCAGATTACAGCCTGCAAAGCGAATGAACACCGCAGCGCGTCCGGTGTTTCGTCCCTCGCCCTGCAGGGAATAGAAGATGTTGTTTACCTTATACAGCTTCATGGCAAGCCGTGTTTACCTTATTCAATTTCATAGCAAGCTATGTTTCCTTCGCTCTCCTGCACGGTGCACTTGTAGCATTGGGGCACCTGTTCGGTGCACCACCGTGCGATGTTCTCTGCCGTGGGGTTGAAGGGCAGCACATCGTTAAGGTTCTGGTGGTCCAGCTTGTCCTTTATGAGGCGTTTCACCGTTGTGAAGTCTACCACCATTCCATTCTCGTCCAGCTCCTGGCTGCGGCAATAGAGGGTGATGACCCAGTTGTGGCCGTGCAGCTGCGAGCATTTGCTTGTGTAGTTTACTGTCAACCTGTGGCTGGCAGAGATTACGATTCTTTTCTGTATATAGTACATATTTCCGTTTTAGACAATGAGGTCGCTGCCCAGCTTTCTTGCAAGCATGTCGCGTATCTCTTTGGTTTCCTTATGTTCTTGTAATAGCTTCATCTGCTGCTCAATGTTGGTGTTGGTCTGGCGCAGCAGCTGCTGTATGTTCTTCAGCCTTTGCTCAATGATGTCTAGCCTGAAGTCTAGCACCAGGTGTATCACCCTCTGCCGCAGTGAGTCTTCGTTGGTCTGCATGACAAAGCGCCCTCCCAGCTGATGGCGGTCGAAGGCGAGGCGTGTGGCCAGCTGGCTTATCTGCGGGTCGTGGTGTCCGCAGAAGTAGTTGACGGCCTTGAAGCCTGGTTCGCTGCTGTGGCTGGCGGCCTCGGTGAGCATCTGCTGATGCAGAGGTTGTGACAGCTGCAGCTCGTCTTGCGAGAGGTCTAGCTCAATGTATTGAGCCACAGTGAGCGAGATGGTCTGGCCGTCGTCGGTCTCTATCTGGTTGAATATCACCTCGTCGCCATGTCTTACAATCTCGCGCAGCAGCAGCATCTCTATCCTTGAAGCCGACGTGGTGGTGCCTGTCTGTGGGGGCTGTTCGCTGCCGATGCTGGTGACTGTGCTGGCAGAAGGAATGCCGGAGCCTGCGTTTGCGGCACCATTGTTGGTGGTCTGGGCTGTGGTGGCGGCAGCGTTTTTGCCTCTCTCCTTGTCTTCCAGATTTTTCCTCACCTTCTTGTTGAGCTCGGCAATGAGCGTCTGCTCTTTCATGCCTATGCGCCGTGACAGGTCGGTGATGTATGTGGAGCGCAGTATCTGGTCGGGAATCACCGATATGCTCTGCACGATGTTGCCTATTCCTTCCGAGCGTTTTACAGGGTCTTCCTGGTTCTGTACCAGCAGCCGTGTCTTGAAGGTTATGAAGTCGGTCTGCTGTTCGTCAATATAGCGTCGCAGTTCCTCGGTGCTGTGCTTGCGTGCAAAGGAGTCGGGGTCGTCGCCGTCGGGCAGCAGCAGCACCTTGATGTTCATGCCTTCGGCGAGCAGCATGTC
>CAMYZK010000267.1 GCA_947303825.1 uncultured Prevotella sp.
AACAAAGTGCCTTCCATACGGTCTGTTCATCCTTGACGGGCGCGGCTATGGTGAGAGTAAGTTCGACAACATCAACATCTACGCTACCGACCACTATGAGTATACGTTCACAGAGCCGGGAACCCTAACAGTGACCGCCAGCTACGAGGGGTGTGCCCCTGCCTCAACAGACTATGACGCAAAGTTTGTGGGTGTGACAATAGGCAATGGCGGCTGGGCCACACTGGGCTGCCGCTATCCGCTTGAGCTGAGCAACAGCGATCTCACCGCTTCAGGCCTGGAGGCTGCCTACGTTGCCAACGAGAAGAAAACCAACTCTGTGGGTCTCTATCCAGTGACGAGTGCTCCTGCCAACACGGGACTGCTGCTGAAGGGCAGTGCCGGCACCTACCGTCTGCCCATTACCACTAGTCCGCAGGACGCAGGAATCAACATGCTGCACGCTGTCTCTGGGCACGCAGGCTATACCGTCAACACTGACGATGTCTATGTGCTGGCCAACAAGAACAATGGTGTGGGTTTCTACCTGTGCGAGCAAGGTGTAACGGTGCCTGCAGGCAAGGCTTATCTCCAGATACCAGGTACAGCCCGCAGTTTCATTGGCTTCGGCGAGATGAGCGGCATAGACACAGCGATGCCCGACAGTCAGCTCGACGAGCCTTGGTATACCCCCACCGGCGTGCGTATCTACCAACCCAGAAAAGGCCTCTACATTCGCGGCCATAAGAAAGTTATAGTAAAATAAACAAACTCTGCCTTATGAGAAAGACATATCTGCCCCCCGTTACACAGTGCATCAGCTTGCATGGAAGCACCCTTTTACAGGGGGCATCCATGGCGGTTAACAATAACGGAGTAAAAGTAACAGACTACAGCGAGATAATGGTTCGCCAGCACAGTCTGTGGGAGGATGAGGAAAGCGAAGACGAAGAGTGGTGATGCCTCATTTGCTTTCACAATCGAAAGGTGACAGAAAACCTCTTTTACATCTTAACTGAATGGTTAGTATAACATATCGCTTTAGGATAATCGTCATCCTTCTGTCATTGCTTGCCTGTCTCGCGTCGACGGCACAGTCAGGCTGGCGTGGCGTGCTTTCCGGCTTGCTGAAGACAGGACAGGCCATGACCATTACCGACGAACAATTGATGGAGATTGTCAATAAGGAAATGAAAGTGATGGATGCCAAGAACAAGGTGTGCCCGGCAAGCAGCAACTACGCCAAGCGCCTGAACCGCCTCACGGGCAACATGAGGGATGCCAAGGGCATAAAACTGAATTTCAAGGTTTACCAGACCACAGACATCAACGCGTTTGCATGTCCCGATGGCAGTGTCCGCGTCTTTTCGGCATTGATGGACATCCTGACCGACGAGGAGCTCCTGGGAGTTATAGGCCACGAAGTGGGACACGTGGCCCTGCGCCACAGCAAGAATGCCTGGCGACAGACACTCATGCGAAGTGCAGCATCGGATGTCATTGGGGCATTCAGCAAGACATGGAGCAGTCTTTCCAACTCCTACATAGGAGACCTGTGCGGTGCCGCCCTGTCGGCCAAGCATTCACGGCAACACGAGACAGAGGCCGACGACTATGGCTATGAATTCCTGAAGAACAACGGGAAAAACCCATGGGCTATGGGAAAGGCCTTCCAGAAACTGAAAGAGCTGTCGCAGAAGGGCAACAAAAAGAAGTATGCCGTTCTGCTGCAGGCCTTCTCTTCACATCCCGACTTTGACCAACGAATAAGCAGGATGAAAAGAAAGGCAGAAAAAGACGGCTATCTCTGAAAAATGCGGGAGTTATAAATGGTGATGTTTATTGAATAACGTATAGAACATGAGACGACTATTGACAAAGACATGCGTGGTGCTGATGTGGCTGGCTGCCACTACTGCAATGGCCCAGACGAGGACGGTAAGCCTGAAGGTCATCGAGACCAGCGACGTTCACGGTCACTTCTTTCCCTACGACTTCATAGAACGACGTGAGCTGAAGGGCACCCTGGCAAGGGCCAGCACCTACATAGACAGGCAGCGAAAGGAGTATGGCGACCGCCTGCTGCTGCTCGACAACGGCGACATACTGCAGGGACAGCCCTGCGTGTACTGGTCGAACTACGTCATGCCCGAGGACGAGAACCTGGCTGCCCGCGTCATTAACTACATGGGCTATGACGCCGAGACGGTGGGCAACCACGACATAGAGACAGGACACAAGGTCTACGACAAATGGATTCGCGAGGTGCGCTGTCCGGTGCTGGGCGCCAACATCGTCGACACAGCCAGCCAGCTGCCCTACGTGCATCCCTATGCCATCCTGGAACGTGAGATGGCCGGAAGCTCTGACTGCAAGAAGAAAACGGTAAAGATTGCCGTCCTGGGCATGGTAACACCCGCCATTCCCGTTTGGCTTAACGAGACCCTGTGGCAGGGCCTGGAGTTTCACGACATGGTGAAGTGTGCCAAGCGCTGGGTGAAATACATACAGCAGGTGGAGAAGCCAGATCTCATCTTCGGGCTCTTCCACAGCGGACTCAACGGCGGCATAGTCATGGAGAACGGCATTGAGGAGGATGCCACCGAGCGCGTGGCGAAAGAGGTGGAGGGCTTCGACGTCATCTTCTTCGGACATGACCATCAGGTACACAACATAACGCTGAAAAACACTTCTGGCAGTGAGGTGCTGTGCATCGACCCCTCATGCTATGTAAGGAATGTGGCCGAAGCCAACATCACCCTGACCTACAACGGCGACAAGCTGGTGGGTAAGGACATCAAGGGGAGTATTGTCGATGTGCGCAACGAGGAGGTAGACCAGCCTATGATGGCACATTTCCAGAAGGACATAGACCAGATAAAGGAGTACGTAGGGCGTAAGATAGGAACATTTGCAACAGCGGCGAGCACCCGCGACTCCTACTTCGGCAACTCGGCCTTCACCGACTTCATACACCAGCTACAGCTGCAGATTACGAAGGCCGACATCTCGCTAAACGCGCCCCTGTCGTTCGACTCCAGAATCAATGCTGGTCCCGTTACTGTGGCCGACATGTTTAAGCTCTACCGTTTTGAGAACAAGCTCGTTGTCATGAGAATGACAGGCCGGGAGGTGAGAGGACACCTGGAGATGAGCTACGACAAGTGGGTAAACACCATGACGAAGCCCGGCGACCACCTGCTGCTGCTCAGCGTGGACAGCCGCAGCGACCAGCAACGCATGGGGTTCAAGAACTACACGTTCAACTTCGACTCTGCCTCTGGCATAGACTACGAGGTTGACGTGACAAAGCCCGACGGCGAGAAGGTGCACATACTACGCATGTCAAACGGCGAGCCGTTCAGCGAGGAAAAGGAGTACAAGGTGGTGATGAACAGCTACCGGGCCAATGGCGGCGGCGACCTGCTCATACACGGGGCCGGCATACACAAAGACCAGCTTGGCAGCCGCATAGTCTACGAGAGCGAGCTTGACCTGCGCCACTACCTCATGGAAGAGATAGAGCGCATGGGGACCGTCACGCCACGCGCCGGAAAGAACTGGAAGCTGGTTCCCGAGAAATGGACACGCCCGGCCGCCAAGCGCGACCGCAAGCTGCTGTTCAAGGACTGAGGAACGAATGGCCCAAAGTGTAACGACTAACGATTCAACGATGAAGACGTATTATTTCGTGTTCTGCAAGGACGAGCTACTGCTGGAATGCCTGCCCGATGGCAGCTGCACGGTGCCACTGGGCGAGATGCCTCCCACTGAGGTGAAGCCGTGGACTACTGTGCTGGATGTTTCTCAGCCAGGCGGTGTGGCTGTCAAGGCTTACAGCATAGACAGGCCTCAAGAGGCTGGCATACAGGAGAACACCGACGCTGACCGACAGGGAGGGGCAACGAGGATGTTCTCTCCACTGCGCCAGAGCTATTATAAGCTTCCCTTGGAGCTGTATCTCTTGGCTGGAAAGTGTGCCGAGCTGCTCTACTGGAACCATAACACCCAGTTTTGCGGGGTGTGCGGCGGCCCGATGAAGATGCACACCAGCATCTCGAAGCGCTGTGAGCACTGCGGCAAGGAGATACACAAATCCGAGGCTATATACGGACCTCTCGGC
>CAMYZK010000268.1 GCA_947303825.1 uncultured Prevotella sp.
GCTGGAAGAACTCGAAGAAGCCCAGGCCGTAGCTCTGGTAGTAGTTGGGGAAGTACCGGTTGGTGAAGGTGTAGTGCCAGCGGTTCTCGTTCAGCGGACGGTTCTCCACGGGACCTACGCTGTTCTTCCAGTTGTAGCGTGTCTCAAGGTCGGTACCCTCTACAATGCAGCCACCGGGGAAGCGGAACACGCCGGGCTTCATGTCGAAGAGAGCCTGTGCCAAGTCCTGACGCATGCCGTTCTCGCGGCCCTTCCAGGTCTTTACGGGGAAGAGGCTGACGTGGTCTACGTCGACAGTGACCTTGCTGTCGCCCCACACACGGAGGTGAGCCTTGTCGAAGGTGCGCTTGGGTTTGATGATGGCTGTATATTTCTTCCACTCCTTGCCACTCACATCTACGCCGACATTGCCCAGCTTCTGGTCATCGCCCATCGTGGCGTTGTCCACCAGGTCAACCCACAGCTTGGCACTGCTTCCACCTGGCACACGGGCCCAGACGGAGAAACGGTACTCCTCGCCACCCTTCACGCCCATGCCGAAGAATCCGTGGTTCTCAATCATAGTGTGCTTGTCGCTATGGCCGGAAGGAGCCAGGCGCAGACAGTTGGGATTCTTGTCGAAAGGACTGTCGGACAACAGCATGACCTTGCCCGAGATGTCCCATCCGGCGAAATGGTTGGGATACTCAAAAGAGCGGTTCATCACCAGTTCGGCATACAGGCCGCCGTCGGCAGCATAGTTGATGTCCTCAAAGAAGATTCCATACATGGTAGGCTGTACGGCAGCTCCCTGTTTCTTAGTGTTGATGTCCATGACATGCTGTGCCTGTGCATAGAACGTGCCCGTCATTATCATCAGGGCGCAGGAAAATGTCTTGATTTTCATTTAAAAAAAGTTGATGTTAAGGAAAAAGTTAGTTTGTTGATGCAAAATTAGTTAAAAATAGCCAATAAAACAAGAATAATTCACAAAAAAGTATTACTTTTGTAAGACTTTAACAAACACCCCCAAACCATAGTCTGTATTATGAAAAGAATTCTGATAGCCGAAGACAACGACAGCAACTACATTCTGATGACCTACGTGCTTAGGGGCTTGTATGAGTTTGAAAGGGCGCGTAACGGTGAGGAAGCAGTAAAGATGGCATCGACTAATACTTACGACCTGGTGCTGATGGACCTTAAGATGCCAGTGACCGATGGTCTGGAGGCCACCCGCCGTATAAAGAAAGTGCTGCCCACACTGCCCATAATAGCACTGACGGCCAATGTGTTCGACATTGACCGCCAGCACGCCGCCGATGCTGGTTGCGACGGGTTCCTTGCCAAGCCCATTAGCCGCAAAGACTGCATCGACACCATAGAGCGCCTGATGGGATAGCTATTTTATCTGTATCACCAGATATTTGCTGATGCTCCAGAAGGCCTTGGCATCGTTGATGGTTAGTGTGTAGAGCTTGTTTTCTCCGCGTTCTAGTGAATAGGAGCCGCTAGGGTGTGTGGTGAGCAGTTCTGCGCTCTTAGAGTTGAGGTTGAGCTTGGTGAGCTGCCTTGTGTCTACCTTGGTGAAGTAGTTCTGGTCAAAGTTCCCTTGCAGGTTGCCATTTTTCAGAATGTTGGCATTCTTCAGTTCTTTCTTTGTTCCTATGGCATACCAGGCAGTGTGCAGCATGGCATCCTGCTTGCTGATGGCCTTGTCTTGCTTGTCGGTCTGCTCCTGCAGGTCGGTAACGTTCTTGTTCAGCTCCTCCACCTGTTCGTCTAGCTCGGCAATGTGAATGTTCTTTGCGTTCAACTCCTTTCTCAGCTGTGCTAACTCCGTATTCTTCTGGTTTAGCTGTGCTGTGAGGTTGTCAATGGTGCGTTGTAGCTGGTCGTTCATGCGTCCGCTCTCCTTCAGGCGCGCCTTCAGCTTTGCTATGAGAGCTGCATTTTGGGCCATCGTCTCCTGGATAAACTGCATGTCTTCCTTTATGCGCTCACGGGCGTTGGCTCCCTCTCCGCGCTTTGCAATGCTGAGGTTGCCTTGTGCCTCGTTAATCTGTCGGAACCCCTCCTCAATGTCATTGATGGCCGAGAGCAGGTCGTCGGTCTCGTTGCGCAGTTTCTGGTTCTCTGCTTCCAGGGCGGCTATTGAGTCGCTCATGTTGTCAGCGTCACTGCTCTCGCTGTCGTTTTTCTTCTCATTGCACCCGCAGACTGTGGCGGCCAGCAGTGCCATTAATAACAGTTTCTTCATGTTTCTCTTTTGTTTTTGTATAGCTTTGTTGATGCAGGGTATTGTCTTTAACTCCTTTATTTAGGCTAGTTCTTTCCTGCCACCACCACTACGAATTCTCCGCGTGGCTCGTGCTCGGTGAAGTGTGCGGTTAGCTCTTCCAGCGTTCCCCTGACACACTGCTCGTGCACCTTCGATATCTCCCTGCACGCGGCAGCCTGACGGTCAGGCCCCATCACCGCAGCAAGCTGCTGGATGAGCTTCAGCACCCGGTAGGGTGACTCGTAGAACACCATGGTGCGGCGCTCGTCGGCAAGAGCCTCTATACTGCTCTGACGTCCTTTCTTCTGCGGCAGAAATCCCTCGAACACAAACCTGTCGCACGGCAGACCGCTGCTTACCAGTGCCGGGACAAAGGCTGTGGGGCCGGGCAAGGTCTGCACCTCTATGCCTGCACGTACCGCCTCGCGTACCAGGAAAAAACCAGGGTCGCTGATGCCAGGAGTGCCTGCATCGCTCACCAGGGCTACCGTCTGTCCACCCTTAAGCCGCTCAACTATCGAGGCACTGGTGAAGTGCTCGTTGAACTTGTGGTGAGACAGCAGATGCTGCTCTATGCCATAGTGCTTCAGCAGTACACCCGAGGTGCGGGTGTCCTCAGCCAGCACCACGTCGGCCTCCTTAAGTATGCGGATGGCGCGCAGTGTCATGTCTTCAAGGTTGCCCACAGGGGTGGGTACTATATATAATGTGCCCATATTTGGGGCAAAATTAAATAAAAGTTGGGAGTTATGCCACAAATGGCTGTGTTAACATGTCATCCTTTAACTTTTTTTATCCATTGAGCCGAAATAATTCTAACAACAGCCAAAAGGAAAGCGAACTTGTATTATTTTGGAAATAAAACTGCTGTTCACCACTTCTTTCTACTGAAAAATGAGTAATTTTGTAACCAAATTCTCAATGGAACGAGTGTGTTTTTCCTGAATTCTCATGGCTATTTACTGTAAATATGCTAATTCAGGTTAGGCGAATACGGAATTACAACAGATTATCGAATTAAACGTTGTTTTATAGGATATTTCTGAGTGTAGGAAACTTTAGATGTTTAAATAATGCCAAAGAATAATGAAGAAGAAATTACTAACAATCGTATTGATGCTCTTGCCGATGCTGGCAAGCACCGCCGTGGAGATTGACGACATCTATTACATCTTAGACAGGGATACAAAGACGGCCGAAGTGACTAATGGTAAATATTTTTACGATGGTAGTGTGGTTATCCCAGAGAGAGTCATACATGAAGGAACGGAGTATAGCGTTACTTCTATCGGTGCATATGCTTTCTGTAATTGTAGTTGCCTGACTTCTGTGACCATTGGTAATAGCGTGAAGAGCATAGATTTTTTTGCTTTCTATAATTATATTGACCTGACTTCGATTATCATCCCCAACAGTGTGACGAGCATAGGAAACTATGCATTCCAAGAATGTATCTAAAAGGGCAAAAATAACCAGGAATATCTAATACTGTCCATTTGTAAAACGCTCACTTTCAGTTACTTTTGATTTTTAACACTTAGTGGTTGGAATTTGGTAGTAACCGAATTTCAGTATATTTTTGCAACGTATTTCTACCGCGAGGAATTTACGGGGCTTCGATTTCATCACTTTGCGGACTCAGTTGACAAAGGGTTACGACGGGATGCAAAGGGTGACAAAAAGGGACGGACGGATTCGGTTAGAGTCACGAAGCGGACGGAGTTGGCATAGGTTGACGAACGTGGAGTATGGTTGACTTAACGGTAGGGATGACAAAATGAACGTTGAACCATCAAAAGTGACAAGAAAATGAAGCAAGTTAGAAAGTGCAAGTAT
>CAMYZK010000269.1 GCA_947303825.1 uncultured Prevotella sp.
ACCCCTGGGGCGGGTCTGGCTATGACCCGGTGCCCTAACTGCGCATCAGTGACTTCCATTTTCTATATCCCAGAATGGCAATGACCACATAGAGGGCATAGAGCGAGGCCTTAAAGGGAATGTCCTTGTAGAAATAGAGGGCGCAGGTCACGACATCAACCGCAATCCAGATGAACCACTGCTCCAGGAACTTATGCGCCAGTGCCCAGATGCCAACGATGCTCAGTGCTGTGGTGAAACTGTCAGCCAAGGGTACCGTACTGTTGGTAAACGTAACGAGGACAAAATAGATAGTGCCCCATATCACAATGATAATGGCCGTCCAGGGAAGAACCAGATGGCGTGGGAAAGACAAAATGGCGTTCCCCTGCTCACTGGATGCCTCCCTATGCTGCACCGTTGAGGGAGATTTTATTCTCACCCATCTACACCATCCATAGACAGTCATAGCAATATAATAGAACTCCATGCCGCAGTCAGCATAAAGGCCCTTCTGGTAATAGAGCACTATGCCCAGGGCCTGCATGGCAAATCCCACAACCCACATCCATACACTGACCCTGTATTCCAGAAGGATATAAGCCAGTCCAAGGAGTGTGGTGACAATGTCAAGCCAGTGTGCCGCTACGAACTCTGCCATAGTGGTTAGAACTTCAGTGTCAGAGATCCCATTATGGTGCGCCCAGCCATAGGTATGAACCCTATCTGGTAGTAGCGGTTATCGTTGTTTATGCCGTAGCTCGGACATATTGCGCTATATACCCATCCGCTGGAAGCATAGCGCCTGTCAAAGAGGTTGTTGACGTTAAGTCCCAATATGGTCTCCTTCACAACACGCCTGGGATGTAGCGTGTACGACAGCCGCAGGTTTGCCACGCTGTATGATGGCAGCGAGCGTTCCTTGCATTCCGAGTTGTCCAGATACTGACGGCTCACAAAGTTGGAGTGGAAGACGGCAGCAAGGCCTTTATAGTGGAAATTGACAAAGGCGTTACCAATGAATGAGGGTGAGAAGGCCAGGGTGCTGTTGTCGTAGTGTATTGTGGCAGAACCGTTGTCCCAGTCTTCTACCACCTCGTCAAAATCCTTTATCTTGTTTTGGCTAAGCACGGCATTGGCTTCAATATTGAGCCATGGAGCAATGTCGGCTCCGGCCTGCAGCTCTACGCCCATGCGGTATGAGTCCTTTATGTTTGTGGTGAGTTTCTCGCCGATGTCGCTCAACAGCCCCGTTTGCACAAACTGGTCGGTATACTTCATATAATAGGCATTAAGGCCTAGGCGTACCCTGTAAAGGCTGATGGTATAGCCTAGCTCATAGTCGGTGAGTTTCTCTGCCCTAGGAGCAGGATAGGAGCCGTTGTCAGTGAAGTTGTTGCGCTCTGGTTCACGATGGCTTCGGGCCACTGAGCCGTAGATGCGGTGAGGCCCCTGCCACCAGGAGAATCCCGCTTTGGGATTGGCAAAGTCGTAGTTCTTGTCTATGTTGAGCAGTTGGTTGTAGTATCCGCTCTTATCATCGTAGAACTTGTCGTTGCGGCCTGCTGTCCAGTAGCCCACATGGCGGTACTGCATGTCGGCAAAGACATCCCACTGCCAGTTTATGTGCCATGTTGCCTTGAAGAAGATGTTGGCGTCAAACTTGGTGGCGTCAGAGTCGTAGTATTTATAGTCGCCTCTGGAAAGGTATTTCTGCCTTACGGCATCGTTGGCCGTGTATGTGACATACCCGAAGTGGTTGCCCAGGAACTCCTGTGCCGCCACGCCGCCTATAAAGTCCCATGCCATGTCCTTGTATCCTGTGTTCCATACAAAGCCGTATGTGTCTTGCGTCAGCCCTTTCTTCCTGACAAAGTCGGTACGCTTGATGTTTGAGCCGTCGGCAGCCTGTGCCGTCATGCCAAACTTTGAAAGCTTGTTGTTGGGACGGAACTCCTTGTAGTATCCGTAGCCGTGGGTATAGTGCAGCGATGCCGTGGTGCTCCAGTGCTTGGCGCCCTGCCAGGCCAGGGTCAGTATGTTGTGGTTCTGCCAGAAGTTGTCGGTAGTACGGTTCCAGAAGGTGCCGTCGGCCATCTTGTAGCGCTCTGTCAGGTAGTTGCCGTTGGCATCCATGGCAAAGTTGCCGTTGGCATCGTAGGCCAGCGTCTCGTAGAGGGTATTGTATTTGCCAAGTCCACGGTCATACATGTCTTTATACTCCTTGATGCCAGTGCTGACGCCGTAGGTGCCGTCCATCAGCGACAGGTCGTTGTCGCCTGCCGTAACGCCGTTCCATGCCTGTCCGGTCTTCTCAAAGTTTCCTATGTTCTTGTAGCGTATCATCAGCTTGTCGGATGCCTTGTAGGTTAGTCCGCCATAGTACGAGCCTGAGCGCCCGTCGGTGCCGTGTATGAATCCGTCGGTCTGTGTTTCGTGGTAGGCGCCATCAATTATGAATTTCTTCCACAGCAGTCCGGTAGAGAACTTTCCTCCCACGTTGAACGTGTTATATGAGCCGTAGCTGGCCGACAGTTCGGCACTGGGAGTTGTCAGCGGAATAGCACTGCTCAGGGCCACGGTGCCGCCAAAGGCTCCGTCGCCATTGGTAGAGGTTCCCACACCGCGTTGCACCTGCACACTGCCCAACAGCGAGGCATAACTGTTCATGTTGGCCCAGAACACACACTGGTCTTCTGGCGAGTTGAGAGGTACACCGTCTAGCGTGACATTGATATGCGAGTCGCCGGCGCCGCGGATGCGCATATAGGTGGTTCCCGTGCCCAGTCCGTTTTCGCTCCATGCCAGCACTCCCGGTGTGCGGGCCAGTAGCATGGGCAGTTCCTGGCCTGAGGTGGAAAACTCGTTCAGCTCCTTCTTCCGGAGGTTTGTTACGGCAAAAGGAGCATTCCAGGCTGCGCGCACACCGCTCACCACCACCTCCTGCAGGCGTTCCATCCTTAGCGAGTCTCTTTTAGCTGTCTGGGCACTAGTGCCTGTGGCCGTCAATGTGGCTATTGCCACCAGTAAATAAAATCTTCTCATTGTCATCTCTTTACCTTTTATTGTCCCATACAGGGGAGTTAGGATAT
Source organism: uncultured Prevotella sp. (assembly GCA_947303825.1). GTDB lineage: Bacteria > Bacteroidota > Bacteroidia > Bacteroidales > Bacteroidaceae > Prevotella. The sequence continues at coordinate 3,072 of CAMYZK010000269.1, forward strand.
TATGGGGCAAAGAGTTTGAATCCATATCCATCCCTACGCCGGCATTATCCGGGTCAAGTATAGAGGGTATCATCTCAGCCTGCAACCAGCAGGCACCCCTTGAATATCGGGTGCAAAGGTACAAATAAGTGAGCGAAGAACAAAGAAAAAATCGCATTTTTTTTCTTTTTCTTACGAAAGGAAACACCTTCGACGCTAGTCATAGGTACATCTTTCCTTTTCAGGTGTTTTTTTCGCTTTAGCACCAAGAGCGTGTGTGTTTTCATTATTTTTGCGTACATTTCGTTCTTCTTCAGAATGACTACAAAATGCTACTGGCGATACTGGTGCTACTCGTGCTACTGACCACTGATTATCAAGCATTTATGCCGATGCAACATACTACTACTGGTGCTACTGGTATTAGTCGTTTGGGGGATTGGTCGTTTGGTTAAATGAACCATGCGTTTTTTTTCTTCTTTAACGCGATATACTTTCAGGGAAGGGCGGAAATGTGTTGCCGACCTAGGTCAGCAACGAAAAAGGGCACTCCTTTTCCTGACGAGACCAGACTTTTTTCAAAAAAGTGCAGCCCTTTTTCCGACAGGAGCACCTTTTTTTCAGAAAAGTGCAGCCCTTTTTCCGACAGGAGCACCCTTTTTTCAGAAAAGTGCAGCCCTTTTTCCGACAGGAGCCTGCCCTATGGTGGATGCATCAGCAGAACAAATGTCTATACTCCTACACATCAACACTCCTAAAAAACGGTGTATGCGGACAAATTGGGCCAGTAGCACCATCGGTGGGCGATAAAGGCAATTATACTACCGCTAACTTACTGAAAATCAGCTCCCAGTAGCACGAGTAGCACGAGTAGTGCTACTGGTGCTTATAACATATATTGAGTCTACTATAAAAAGTCCGCTACCGTCAACTAACGAGCCGCATGGCACTCCCCTCCCCTTAAGGGGCAATTCTTTTGGATTACACGGATTAGGAGCAGCGCAACAGAATCTGCGTAATCAAAA
>CAMYZK010000270.1 GCA_947303825.1 uncultured Prevotella sp.
GACAACCCCTTAAAGCGTATTGACGAGCAGGGGGTATCTACAAAGCCTGTAGTAATAGGCAACGACGTGTGGATAGGGGCTGGAGCTGTGGTGCTGCCGGGAGTCACCATTGGCAACCACTGCGTGGTGGCTGCTGGGGCCGTAGTGACAAAGGATGTGCCCGACAACTGCGTAGTGGGCGGCGTACCTGCCAAAATTATAAAAGCTCTTAACTCCTAATTCTTAACTTCTAACTCGTAACTCATGAAGATAGGCATTGAAGCGCAACGGATATTCCGTAAGAACAAGCACGGCATGGACTATGTGGTGCTTCAAGAGATACTGCAGCTACAGCAGACCGACCGCGACAACGAGTATTTCGTGTTTGTAAAACCTGGCCCTGACCGTTGCGTTACCGAAACAGATAATGTACACGTTGTGGAACTTACTACTCCCAGCTATCCACTCTGGGAGCAGTGGGCACTGCCCAGGGCCGTGAAGAAATATAAAGTAGAGCTGCTACACTGTACTAGCAATACAGCACCACTGCGGTGCCGGGTCCCTCTGGTGCTCACGCTTCACGACATTATCTTTTTGGAGCCACGTGACAAGCAGAATCACTCTCTATATCAAAATATGGGATGGCTGTACCGCAGGCTCGATGTGCCACGCATCCTTGACAAATGCCGCCGCATAATCACGGTGAGCGATTTTGAACGGGAAAACATTATCAGTCGGCTCAACATCGATGGCAATAGGGTGGTGAGGATATACAATGGATACAATGAATGGTTCCGTCCTGTTGAAGATGCGGAGGAAATATACAAGAAATACATGCCAGAGAGGGGATTTTTGTTTTTTCTGGGTAACACAGATCCCAAGAAAAATACAGAACGTACTCTGGTGGCCTATTCTCAATACTTAGAGAAGAGCACAGTAAAGCGACCTCTCCTTATGGCTGACCTGGACCGAAGCTTCCTTGATGGCATCATTCAGCGCAACGGCATAGAAAACATACGACAGCACATTCACATGCCTGGCTACATACCTAATGCTGACCTGCCATATATATACGGGGCAGCTTTCGCCTTCCTGTACACTTCATTGCGTGAGAGCTTCGGCATTCCACTGCTTGAAGGCATGGCATGTGGCGTACCAGTAGTGACAAGCAATACATCGTCGATGCCGGAGATTGGAGGGAGTGAAGCAATTCTTACAGACCCCACCAAGGCCGAAGACATCTGCGCAGCACTGCTTAAACTGGAGACAGACCAGCGGTATTATGACGAGAAGAAGAGGGTAGGGCTGGAACGTGCCAAGATGTTCTCATGGCGCAGTACAGCCGAACAGCTGCTCGAACTCTACAGAGAGGTGTATAGCGAGAAAGAACAGACACAATGACACAGAACAACTACCGACTGCCAGCTGAATGGGAATCGCAAAGTGGAGTGCAGCTTACATGGCCGCACGAACAGACAGACTGGAAACCCATACTTACAGAAGTGACAGACACTTACATGGTAATGGCTCTTGAAATACGAAAGCGGGAGTCATTGCTCATTGCCGGTCCACCTTCCAATGACACATGGGCACGCGACCACGGTTTTATAACCCTTGTTCCATGTAACACCGATGGCAATAATATGGACAATGAACCTTTGCTGCTTGATTTCTGCTTCAACGGGTGGGGGCAGAAGTTTGCTTCTGAGCTTGACAACGCATTGAACCGCCGTCTATACGAACAGGGAGCTGTGAAGGGCATATATACAGACCATCTAGACTTCGTGCTAGAAGGTGGAAGCATAGAGAGCGACGGACAGGGCACTGTATTCACTACCAGTAGCTGCCTGTTGGCACCCCACCGTAACCAACCGCTGGGCAAAGAGCAGATAGAAGACCGGCTGAAGTCTGCACTGCATGCAGAACGGGTGGTATGGATAGACTATGGCAAGCTTATAGGTGATGATACCGACGGGCATATTGACACCCTGGTGCGTATAGCACCCGACAACACTCTGCTCTACACTGGATGTGATGACATTAATGATGGGCATTATGCAGAGCTGAAGCTTATGGAAGAACAAATCCATACTTTTCGCACCACCGATGATCATCCATATAGATTGTTGCGTCTGCCATTGCCACGACCTATATATGAAGCTGGAGAAACCGATGGGGAGCGGGGAGAACGGCTGCCTGCCACCTACGCCAATTTCCTTGTGATAAACGGTGCAGTGTTGTGTCCTACTTACGACCAGCCCGACCTTGACCATGAGGCCATGAACATTATAGGTAAGGCTTTTCCTGGAAGAGACATCGTTGGCATAGACTGCTGCCAGCTGATACGGCAACACGGGTCGCTGCACTGCTGTACCATGCAGTTCCCCATAGGAGTGATAGAAATATGAAGATTTTTCTACCTTACTCTCACTAAAACTTTCTTAACTCACAACTTTCAACTCAAATATGAAAATAGGAATCATACAGCAGCATAATACTGCAGACATGACAGACAACAAAGAACGCCTTTGTGACAGCATCAGATACCTTGCCTGCCAGGGAGCAGAGTTGATAGTGCTTCAAGAATTGCATAACTCACTCTATTTCTGTCAAGTGGAAAACGTAGACAACTTCGACCTGGCTGAGACCATCCCGGGGCCCAGCACTGAGCTGTTTGGCAGGCTGGCCAAAGAACTGCAGGTGGTCATTGTTACCTCGCTCTTTGAACGGCGCGCTCCAGGCTTATACCACAACACTGCCGTCGTGCTTGAGAGAGACGGTACCATAGCTGGCAAATACCGCAAGATGCACATCCCCGATGACCCTGGATACTACGAGAAGTTCTATTTCACACCGGGCGACCTGGGCTTCCACCCCATTAAGACCAGTGTGGGATGTCTCGGAGTGCTTGTATGCTGGGATCAGTGGTATCCTGAGGCTGCCCGTCTTATGGCACTCCAGGGAGCTGAAATGCTGATTTATCCCACTGCAATAGGTTACGACAACGGTGACACTCACGACGAGCAACAACGGCAGCGACGCGCATGGCAGACGGTGATGCGGGGTCATGCCGTGGCTAACGGACTGCCAGTGGTGGCAGTGAATAGGGTAGGGGACGAGAACTTCTTGTTTTGGGGAACATCGTTTGTGGCAGGCCCGCAGGGAGAAATGCTCTACGAGGCCCCGGAACACGAGGAGGTGAGCACCATCGTTGACGTAGACATGCGACGTTCCGAACAGGTGCGTCGATGGTGGCCTTTCCTGCGCGACCGCCGCATTGATGCCTACGCCGACATCATACAGCGGTTCATTGACTAATGTCTGGTCATGCACACTCGTGAGTAATCTTTTTTATGTAAGTAAATTAAGCATGTCTGTTAAAATAAATTCGCTTATTTGTTTCTATTTGAAATAAAATGATTACTTTTGCAGCCAGATTGAAGATTATTGAACATTGATAAAAGAAAAGACAATGAAGAATTTGGATTGGGCAAATCTGTCATTCGGTTATATGAAGACCGACTACAATGTGCGTTGCTATTATCGCGACGGAAAATGGGGAGAGATTGAGGTCTGCTCCGACGAGTATCTTAAACTGCACATGGCCGCTACCTGCCTGCACTATGGCCAGGAGGCTTTCGAGGGCTTGAAAGCCTACCGCTGTCCCGATGGAAAAGTACGCATCTTCCGTGTTGACGAAAATGCCGCACGCTTACAGTCTACATGCCGTGGAATCATGATGCCAGAGGTCAGTACCGAGCTGTTTACCGAGATGGTGAAGAAGGTAGTGCGATTGAACCAGGAGTGGATTCCAACCTACGAGAGCGGCGCAACGCTCTACATACGTCCACTGCTCATTGGTACTAGCGCACAGGTGGGCGTTCACCCCGCCAAGGAGTACTGTTTCCTCATCTTCGTCACTCCCGTAGGCCCGTACTTCAAAGGGGGGTTCGCAGCCAATCCTTACGTCATCATCCGCGACTACGACCGTTCTGCTCCTCTAGGAACTGGCAAGTACAAGGTGGGGGGTAACTACGCCGCTTCACTCTTCGCCAACAATCTGGCTCACGAAAAGGGTTAC
>CAMYZK010000271.1 GCA_947303825.1 uncultured Prevotella sp.
AACAGATACAAGCCTTTATTGACTATTGGGATAAAGAGAGGAAGAACCTTCCCGTAGCCACAGACGGCATCGTGCTTAAGGTTAACTCCCTGGCTCAGCAGCGTGCTCTGGGCTACACGGCAAAAAGCCCCCGATGGGCTATCGCATATAAGTTCAAGGCTGAGCGTGAGTGCACTCGGCTTCTTGGTGTCACCTATCAGGTAGGCCGTACAGGTGCTGTCACTCCTGTTGCCAACATGGAGCCTGTGACGCTTGCAGGTACCGTTGTCAAGAGGGCCACGTTGAACAACGAAGACTTCATACGCAGCATGGATTTGCATATAGGCGACTATGTATACGTAGAGAAAGGAGGTGAGATTATTCCCAAGATTGTAGGTGTTGATATTGACAGGCGACCCATCATAGCCCAGCCGGTACTCTTCATAAAGAAGTGTCCTGAATGTGGTACACCTCTGGTAAAGTGGAATGCCATCCCCTCGCGCGACGACCAGATGGCCAAAGGCAATCAAAGTGCGGCCTGGTATTGTCCTAACGACACAGGGTGTCCACCTCAGATAAAGGGCCGTATAGAGCATTTCATTTCCCGGCGTGCAATGAATATCGATTCGCTAGGGCCTGAAACCGTTGACGAATACTACAGGAGAAGACTTATAAGCAACATTGCCGACCTGTATGATATTGATGTGCAGCAGATTAACGGCGATGGTTCAAGAACAAAGTCGGCCCAGCGCATTGTAAACGGAATAGCAGCCTCAAAGGATGTGCCTTTCGAGCGAGTGGTATATGCACTTGGCATACGCTTTGTGGGTGAGACCAGCGCGCGCCTTTTGGCTCGCCATTTCAAAAATATGGATGCGCTGATGGGAGCCAGTGAGCTGGAATTGCAGGAGGTGGAAGGCATTGGCGAGGTGATGGCTAATAGCATAACAGATTACTTCCACAACGAGAGCAACAGGATTATCATTGAGCGGCTACGCTCATACGGTCTGCGTTTTTCTCTTGATGCCAGCCAGATGATGCAGTCTAGCGACATACTGGCAGGACAGAGTATTGTCATCAGCGGTGTGTTTCTTCATCATACACGCGATGAATACAAGCTTATGATTGAGCAGAATGGTGGAAAGAACACTGGCTCTATTAGCAGCAAGACCTCTATGATACTTGCTGGCGACAATATGGGGCCTTCAAAACTGGAGAAAGCCAAGAAGCTGGGAATAAGGATTATCGGCGAGGACGAATTTCTTGAGATGCTAGGCAAATAAGCTACCCTACCTTTCCAGATATTGCCTTAGGCTAGCCTACCAGATATTGCCTTATAAATCTTGGAGTGTAGCCGTTATTACTTGCAGCCACTTCTTCTGGAGTTCCCTCGTTAAGTATCATTCCTCCTCCGCGTCCACCCTCCGGCCCCATGTCTATGATGTGGTCGGCCTGGCATATCACATCAAGATTGTGCTCAATGACGATTACGGTGTTACCTCTGTCTACAATCTTATGAAGTACTTGCATCAGTATGCGTATGTCTTCAAAGTGCAGCCCTGTAGTGGGTTCGTCCAGTATGTAGAGCGTTTTTCCTGTGTCGCGTTTGCTTAGTTCGGTAGAGAGCTTCACCCGCTGGCTCTCTCCTCCGCTCAGTGTGGTAGAGGGCTGTCCCAGCTTGATGTAACCCAGTCCTACGTCTTGCAGTGTCTTTATCTTCCGCAGGATGTCAGGCACGTTCTCGAAGAACTCAACCGCCTGGTTGATGGTCATGTCGAGTATGTCGGCTATAGACTTTCCCTTGTATCTCACCTCTAGCGTTTCACGGTTGTACCTGCGTCCGTGACATTCTTCGCATGGCACCTGAATGTCTGGCAGGAAGTTCATCACTATGGTCTTGTAGCCGTTGCCTCCGCAAGTCTCGCACCTGCCGCCCTTCACGTTGAACGAGAACCTGCCAGGCTTGTAGCCTCTTATCTTGGCTTCTGGCAGTCCTACAAAGAGCGAGCGTATGTCGCTGAAGACACCTGTGTAGGTGGCAGGAGTTGACCGTGGTGTGCGTCCTATGGGACTTTGGTCAACGTTTACCACTTTGTCTATGAATGCCATGCCTTCTATGCTGTCATACTTCATGGGCTGTTTCAGTGAGCGGTAGAAATGTTGCGAAAGGATGGGCTGCAGTGTCTCGTTGATGAGTGTTGACTTTCCTCTTCCGCTGTCACCTGTGACAACGATGAGTTTTCCTAGCGGAAATGTCGCATCGATGTTCTTCAGGTTGTTGCCCGTTGCTCCATGTATGGTAATGGCGTGGCCGTTGCCAGGCCTGTGCTTTATGGCATTTTTGTCGAAACAGCTAATGGTGCCGTTGAGATACCTGGCGGTAAGCGTATCAGCCTTGAGCATATCCTTGGGTTTGCCTTGGAAAACCACCTCTCCCCCACGCCTTCCTGCCTTGGGCCCTATGTCAATAATATAGTCGGCAGCCAGCATCATGTCTTTGTCGTGCTCAACCACTATCACGGTGTTGCCCAGGTCTCTCAGCTGTTTCAGCGAGTGGATGAGCCTCTCGTTGTCGCGCTGGTGCAGTCCTATTGAAGGCTCGTCTAGTATATAGAGCACGTTTACCAGCTGCGACCCAATCTGTGTGGCCAGCCTTATTCGCTGGCTCTCTCCTCCCGACAGTGATGCCGAAGGTCTGTTGAGCGACAGATAGTCCAATCCTACGTCTAGCAGGAAGTCCAGCCGGGTTCTTATCTCTTTGAGTATCTCTGCGGCTATCTGCCTCTGCTGTGCATTCATCTTCTCTTCCTTGGCGTCGCTGTTGTCTTCAAGCAGAGTGAGCCATTGGCGCAGCTCGCTGATGTCCATGTCACACAGTTCAGAGATGTTCTTGTTCCATATACGGTAGGACAGTGCTTCTCTATTCAGGCGTTGGCCGTGGCACTCAGGGCAGGTAGTCTCTGCCAGGAACTGTTCTGCCCATTTCTGGCTGCTTGCCGAGTCATCGTGATCCATGACGTCGCGCAGGTACTTTATGATACCGTCGAAGGTTGTGAAGTAGTCACTGCTGGTATGCACCACTTCCTTGTCAATGCGCAGGCTGTCCAGAGAGCCATAGAGTATCTCGGTCATGGCTTCTTCGGGTATGTCATCGACAATGGTCTTAAGGTTGCAGTCGTATTTCTTCAGCAGAGCTTCCAATTGCCAGAATATCAGCTGGTTTTTGTATTTCCCTAAAGGAATGATTGCACCATCGTAGATGCTTATCTTCTTGTTTGGTATGACCTTGGGCAGGTCTATCTGGCTGATGGTTCCCAGACCCTTGCAGCGTGGGCATGCCCCTTCGGGCGAGTTGAACGAGAAGTTGTTGGGTGCCGGGTCGCTGTAGCTGATGCCTGTCGTGGGACACATCATCCTGCGTGAGAAGTATTTTATCTTTCCCTCCTCAGTGCCAGATGCTGCCGATGGTGTTGCATCAAGAATCATCACTATGCCGTCGCCCTGCTTCATGGCCAGTGCCACCGATTTCTTCAGCCGCTCTCCGTGCACGCCTTCCCCACCCTCGCAGTGAGGCTCTGACGGTAGCACCATCTTGTCTATCACCACCTCGATGTTGTGGTTCTTGTACCGGTCTACCTTCATGCCACGTGCTATCTCAAGCATCTCTCCGTCAACGCGTATGTTGAGATAGCCCTTGCGCCGCATCTGTTCAAACAGCTCACGGTAGTGGCCCTTGCGTGAGCGTACCAGCGGTGCCAGGATGTATATCCGATGCCCGGCATAGTCGTTTTGTATCATGCTGAGTATCTTCTCCTCAGTATACTTTACCATCGGCTCGCCGGTGATATAGCTGTAGGCACGTCCTGCCCTGGCAAAGAGCAGTCGCATATAGTCGTATATCTCAGTGGTAGTGCCTACGGTAGAGCGCGGGTTCTTGTTGGTGGTCTTCTGCTCGATGCTGATGACGGGCGACAGTCCTGTTATGCTGTCAACGTCGGGGCGCTCTGTTCCTCCCAGGAAGTTGCGGGCGTAGGCCGAGAAAGTCTCAATGTATCGTCTCTGGCCTTCTGCAAAAA
>CAMYZK010000272.1 GCA_947303825.1 uncultured Prevotella sp.
GCAGGCTCTCTTCGATGCTCTGGACGGCGATGCCCAGATGCTCAATGTGTGAAATTTTCATACTTTTTAAGTTTAGCAAATAAAATATGTGTGCAAAATTACTAACTTTTTCCTAGCCTGCAAAATAATATATGTGAAACAAATATAAAAAGTACCTGTAGAGTAGAAAAAGCGACGGCCTACATGCCGTCGCAGAAAGAGCTTTTCAGCGAAACCATATATGGTGTCAGCACCTTGCTGTACCATGCCCCCCACTTGCTGATGGAGTTCTTGCAATAGCTTACTATCAGCCTGCGGCGTGCACGTGATATAGCGACATAGAACTTGCGAGCCTCCTCGCCTTTCTTTGCGTCATTGTCGGCATAAATGCTAGGATACTTGCCATCTACGGCATCGTAGACCACCACTGTGTCGAACTCCAGGCCCTTGGCCTTGTGTACGGTACTCACAAAGACCCGCTCGGTCATGCTGGCCGAGCCGCAGAGGTCGGCCTCCTTCATGGTGCAGAGCTCGGAATAGTGCTTACTCAACAGGTCTGACAGCATGACGCTTCCTGCACCTGTCTCAGAATTGCCATTGTCAGTCATCAGCAGTTCCATGTCTATATATCTCAGCAGATAGTGCAGCTTGGGCATCTCGGGTATGACACCCAGGCGTAGCAGGTAGTGGTAAGCATACTTCAGCTCTTCAGACAGCACCTGTGGCATTGCCTCGGCATACATCAGGTTTCTGGTATGGCAATACAGTGGCAAATAGGCCTGCCTCAGCTTTCTGGCCAGCACTCCATGTCTGCTCAAGAACTGTTTCTGTCGCCCCACAATGCTGCGTGCCCTTTCATAGCAGTGTACGGCCAGGCTAAGCGTAGCCAGTATGTCGTCGTTGGCCAGATGCGAGTTTGTGCCTTCCAGCCCGAGCTGTGACAACAGGTCGCGCAGCTTGTAGCTGGGCTGTATGGGGTGAAGCAGTCGAGACATCTTAAGAGTGTCGAAATACCGTGGCCACTCGGTTTTCATCGATAGGGATTGGGCATAGCGCTGCATGTTGTGCTCCATTATACAGTAGTCGTAGGTAGTGTTATGCCCCAATATGGTGCAGCCCTTTGAAAAGTCAACAAAGCACTGCAGCGCCTCCGCATGCGACAGATGGTCATGCTGTCTGTATTCGTCAATCATAGGATTGGCAATATCGCCCAGCATGGCTGGAATCTCGCGGTCGGTCTCAATGAAGATGTTCAGGTCGTCCACCACCCTGCCCTGCCTCACCTTAACCGCAGCAATCTGCACCACATCGTCGCGCAGCACATCAAGACCTGTTGTCTCTGTATCGAACACCACCAGGTCGCTTCCTTCATAGGCAGCCACAAACGCTGCCATATAAGTGCTGTCTTCAAACATCAGCAGGTCGGCAGGAGTCATGGCCAGCTGCATCATGGTGCTCACCGCCTTTCGTGCCGCCCCGCTGGAGGCATATATCTGCATGCCCGACAGGACGTGCGACCACGCAATCATATCACTTTCGGCATGACACACACCGAAATGTGCCAGGAGCAGGCGCATTGGCATTGTAGAGAAGAAGTCGGTGCCCGATATCTTGAAATGCGGTAACTGACCTAGCGCATCACTCACCTCGTCGGCATCGCTGTTGAATGCCACCACCACGGCAATGCTCTCATCGGGATGCTCATCATAGAGCTGCCTCACCAGGCGAGCCACCATGTTGGCTTCGTCAATGTTTGTCGGAGCCTCCATCAGCATAATGTCACCCGGCCTCCGGGGAGTCGTGTTGCTAGTAGTGGGCAGCAGAGCCTCGTCAATGCCCAGCTGCCACGTGGCATAGCGGTTGTAGATGTCGAGAAGATATTTCGGAGAGCGATAGTTCTCAAAGAAGTTGTAGAAGCGGGTGTCACCACAGCGTTGGCGCAGCGTAGTCAGCGTGTCGGTCATGGCACCCATAAACGAGAAGATGGCTTGCTGTGCGTCTCCCAGATACATCACCGTGGCATCGTCGGTAGTGAAGCGGTCGATGATGGCAAGCTGCAATGGGTTAAGGTCTTGCACCTCGTCTACCTGAAGCCAACGGAATCGTCTCACTGAGGCATCACCCTTCAGTGCGTCATAGCTATCGAGCAGCAGGTCTTCAAAGTCCAGCAGGTCGTGCTGCCGTTTGTATTTCTCATATTCGGCTGCACAATACAGCTGTTGCAGCGTCTGGCGTGCATCAACACTCATGGGTCTGTTCTCTTCACGATAGTGCCAGGCATTGGTATAGAGTTGTATTATTCCCTGCCTGTTGTACTCCACCCCGAATACTTTGCACAGTTCCCTCACCACTGTGGTCCACTCCAGCTCGCCAGCATGAATAACCAGCTCCCTGGGATAGCCGTCGCGTAGCTGGCGCATCAGATGCTGGGTGTTTATCACCTGTGAGTAGCGGTTGCGGCTCTTGTTGTCGTCAAGCACATGTAGCTCGTCATCACCGGTATAGTCTGATATGATGCTGATGCTCGTGTCCGTATCTATCACGGCAGAATGCTCAGGCACCAGATGATTGTCGAAGAGGAAATGCAGGCAGAAGCGGTGCACATTACCAACAAACAGCTCGTCTGTCCAGCTGGCATCACAACCCAGCCTTTGGCAGATACGCTCACGCATTCCCCGTGCTGCACGATTGGTAAAGGTAAGGCAGGCCATGTCGCTGAAAGCCACTCCCTTGCTACTGGCCCAAGCAATGCGCTCCGCCAGAACTGCGGTCTTACCACAGCCTGGCGGAGCCAACACCAGGTGACAACCACCTGTTGCCTCAATAACGCGCCGCTGTTCGGCGTTGAACGTCATATCATTCACACTTACAGCCGACTATTCGTAGTATTCAATGGTGCGGGTCTGCTCCATCTCCTGACCCATCATAGATGTCTTACGGCTTATCCAGTTGCCCTTGGCATCGAGTTTGATGTCGGTATATATCATTTCCATCTCCTGGCCACCCATGTTCATAGACTGGCTTGTAACGACTCCCTTTTCATCATATTTATAGGTCACGGAAACAGGCTGGCCCATCATCTCCATGGACTGGCTCTTCAGCTTGCCGTTCTCCCACTTGAACGATATACTCATATCCATTCCCTGGGCACTCATCTTGACTGACTGCAAGTAACCGTTAGCATCGTACTGGGCATCCGTCATGCCTTCCTGCTGCATCTTGCCTTCTTCTGTAAAGGTGATGACCTGTGTCCTGCCCATTACAGAGGCTTCAATCTTCTTCACTGCGCCCACGGCCTCGTTTGCTTCTACGTCGTGAAACTTGGTCTGTGCCTGCATGGCAAATGGAAGTGTCAGCAAGGCAAACATCATGATAATTTTTTTCATAGCTTTGTTTGTTTTTAATGATAGAGATTAATGAATGGTTTAAAACTTCAATTAGACGTATCCGAGAGAAAAAGGTTTAACGGCTGACTCATTTTTTTTATCACTGCACTATCATCTGGGGCATCTGTAGTAGCAGCAGCACATCATCTGCACCAGCCCCGACGGCTACGACGGCCTGCCCGTGCAGATGCGCGGCGGCACAAGCAAACAAATTGAAAGCGAAGAGAACGTTTGGTAGACCAACACCGAGAGCACTACAGGACGCGCTTTGCCATGTGGGGAGAACTAAAACAGTTCCCACAAGAAAAATTTTTCGTGTGGGAACTGACAAAGAATAGTTTCCTGACAGAACTATCAGAGTATTGTCTTGACAGCCTCAAGCATGCCACGGTCTTGTATCAGGTCGAGATACTGCTTAACCAGTGCATTAAGGCCGGCCACCTTGTTGAGGTCTTCCTGCCAGATGAACTCTGCAGCAAGCACTCCGTCGGCCACCTTCTGGGTGTCGCCTGTAGCCCAGAGGTTCTTCAACAGCTCGATAATCTTTGCGTCGTCGTTGGGAGTGATCTCGGCACCATCCTGTGCACGTTTGCCACCCTTGTAGTAGGTAATGATGGCAGCAAGACCGAAGACGAGACCCTTAGGCAGCTCGCCCTTGCGCTCCAGATAGGTCTTCACGCCGG
>CAMYZK010000273.1 GCA_947303825.1 uncultured Prevotella sp.
CCTTACCAACAATGTCGGCACCCACATCGGCTGCCTTAGTGTAGATTCCACCGCCTACACGGGCAAACAGAGCCTGCGTAGAGGCACCCATGCCGAAGGTGAGCATGGTCGTAGTGATAGTAATAAGGGCCATCTTGTCTCCCTGATAGAAATGGCTGAGCACTAAGAACCATATTGCGATGTCGAGCAGTCCGAGACCTACCACCGTAAGGCCCATTACGGCACCTGAGCGGAAAGCTATTTTCAGTCCACCGTCGAGACTCTGACGGGCTGCATTAGCTGTACGGGCCGAGGCGTAGGTGGCAGTCTTCATTCCGAAGAAACCTGCCAGTCCGCTGAAGAAACCACCCGTCAGAAAAGCGAAGGGCACCCAGGGATTCTGTACTTTTAGCACATAGGCCATGAACGAGAAGATGACGGCGAGCACAATAAATACTATAAGTACTACCTTGTACTGCTGTTTCAGATAGGCCATGGCACCACGGCGCACATGTCCGGCAATCTCTCTCATACGTGGTGTTCCCTCGTCGGCAGTCATCATTGATTTGAAGAAAAACCACGCCATGCTCAGTGCTACCACTGACGCAATTGGCACAAGCCAGAAAGCAAATGGAATAATCATTGGTATAATTGTTATTAAGTTAAGCTTCCTAAGTGGATAGTCTAATTTGTTTTTGGGTGCATAAAGTCGATGCAAAGTTACAAAATAAAGCGGATATGGCAAAAAATAATACGATTTTTTCCACAATTATCATAAAGATTTAGTGAAATTCATTTTGTTCTGCGCTCTTTTTTGTGTACCTTTGCAGCCTGAATTTTATATTTATATTGTATAGGACACATTTTTTCATTTTGTTATGGTTTTGAGAATAGCAGTACAATCAAAAGGCCGCCTCTTCGATGATACGATGCATTTGCTGGCCGAGTCGGACATTAAGGTGGGTGGAGCAAGGCGCACTCTGTTGGTAGCTGCACAGAACTTCCCGCTGGAGGTTCTCTACCTGCGTGATGACGACATTCCACAGAGCGTGGCCACCGGAGTTGCTGACATCGGTGTGGTGGGTGAGAATGAGCTAGTGGAGCGTGGTGCTAAGGCAGAATTAATATCCAGGCTGGGATTCAGCCAGTGCAGGCTTTCGCTTGCTATTCCCAAAGAAGTGGACTATAAAGGCCTCTCATGGTTTGAAGGTAAGACCATTGCTACATCCTATCCGGTGATACTTCAGAAGTTTCTTGACGAGCATGGTATCAGTGCAGAGATACACGTCATAACAGGGAGTGTGGAGATAAGTCCGGGCATTGGTCTTGCTGATGCTATCTTCGACATCGTGAGCTCTGGGTCTACACTGGTGAGTAACAACTTGCGCGAGGTTGAGATTGTAATGCACAGTGAGGCTTTGCTCATAGGCCATCCAGGCATGGTGGAGGAAAAGCGGAGCATATTACAGCAGATGCTGTTCCGCTTTGAAGCTGTTAGGCAGGCAGAAGACAAGAAATATGTCCGCATGAACGCTCCAAAGGCAAGACTGCAAGAAATAATAAATGTATTGCCTGGACTGAAAAGTCCTACCATCATCCCTTTGGCCGATGATGACTGGTGCTCTGTTCATACAGTACTCGACCAGAAACGCTTTTGGGAAATTATTGGCCAGCTAAAAGAGCTGGGGGCACAGGGTATACTGGTGACACCTATTGAGAAGATGATATTATGATTAAGGTTTATCGCTACCCCAGTCGTGAGCAATGGGCTGAGATAACATCCAGACCAAGGCTCGACAACTCAAAGCTTCAAGAAGTGGTGAGCAATGTACTTGCCGACATACGCGGTCGAGGCGATGAGGCTGTCAAGGACTATGAGGAGCGCTTTGACCATGTTCGCCTGAATTCTCTCAGAGTCTCTCAGGCTGAGATGGATGAGGCAGAATCATTAGTGTCTGATGAATTGAAAAAGGCTATTTGCTTGGCTCATGACAATATTTACAAGTTCCACAATGCCCAGAAATTTAACGAGATTCGTCTGGAAACGCAGCCTGGAGTGAGTTGCTGGCAGAAAAGCATTGCCATAGAGCGTGTGGGGCTATATATTCCTGGTGGAACTGCTCCGCTGTTCTCTACTGTACTTATGCTGGCAACACCTGCAAAAATAGCAGGCTGTACTGAGATAATATTGTGTACACCACCCAATAGAGAGGGAAAAGTTCATCCCGCCATCATTGTAGCTGCCCGCATAGCCGGTGTGAGCTCTATCTACAAGGTTGGTGGGGTGCAGGCTATAGGTGCAATGGCGTATGGTACAGAGAGCATCCCCAAGGTGTATAAGATATTTGGACCTGGCAACCAATATGTAATGGCAGCAAAGCAGCAGGTGAGCCTAGGAGATGTTGCTATCGATATGCCGGCAGGCCCGTCGGAAGTGTGCGTACTGGCCGACGATACTGCTAATGCTAGTTTTGTGGCAGCAGACATGCTGTCGCAGGCAGAGCATGGCACAGACTCTCAGGCTATGCTCATTACAACATCAGAGAGTGTGTTGACCCAGGTATTGGTCGAGGTAGAGCATCAGCTTGACGCTCTGCCAAGAAAGGATATTGCAGCCAA
Organism: uncultured Prevotella sp.; assembly: GCA_947303825.1. Classification (GTDB taxonomy): domain Bacteria; phylum Bacteroidota; class Bacteroidia; order Bacteroidales; family Bacteroidaceae; genus Prevotella. The sequence goes on from CAMYZK010000273.1 coordinate 2,599, forward strand.
GTCCCTAGGTAACAGCTTTTGTGTGCTCGTCGGTTCTAACGACGAGATGATAAATCTGTCTAATCTTTACGCGCCTGAACATCTTATAATACAGACTCATGACTATGGGACTCTTGCAGAAAAGGTGATTAATGCAGGAAGTGTCTTCTTGGGCCTTTATGCCTGTGAGAGTGCCGGCGACTATGCCAGTGGCACTAACCATACTTTGCCTACACATGGATATGCCACGGCATACAGTGGGGTTAACTTGGATAGTTTCTGCCGAAAGGTTACATTCCAACATCTTTCAGAAGAAGGATGCATGAATATAGGAAAATCAGTAGAGCTGATGGCTGCTGCAGAGCAGCTGGACGCACATAAAAACGCCATGACCGTGAGGCTGAAAAGTCTGGAGTGATGCATCCTCCCAACTTAAGAACTCAAAGACTCAGAAAGAAATGAAAAGCTTGAAACAGCTGACAAGGCCGAACATCTGGAGCCTGGCTCCATACAGTTCTGCACGCGATGAATATTCAGGGCATGAGGCACATGTTTTCCTTGATGCCAACGAGAACCCATACGGCTCGCCGCTAAACAGATACCCCGACCCGCTGCAGAGGGAGCTGAAAGCAAAGATTGCCATGGTGAAGGGCGTTCCCGCAGAATGTATCTTCCTTGGCAACGGCAGCGATGAGCCTATAGACTTGGTATACAGATGTTTCTGCCGCCCTGGGGTGGACAACGTAGTGGCCATTGAACCAACATACGGCATGTACCGTGTGTGTGCCGACATCAACGATGTGGAATACAGGCCGGTGCTGCTTGATGACAGTTTCAACATAAAGGCAGAAAGGTTGCTTGAAGCGTGCGACGAACACACAAAACTGATATGGATATGCAGTCCCAATAATCCTACGGGAAACAATCTGGACCGCAATGAAATTGTTAAGGTAGTGAAAAGCTTTGAAGGTATTGTAATTGTTGACGAGGCTTATAGTGACTTTTCGCGTCAGCAGCCTTTAAGGAATGAATTATCAAAGTTTCCTAACCTTGTGATACTTAACACGATGAGCAAGGCTTGGGCAAGTGCAGCCATACGTCTTGGAATGGCATTTGCCTCACCAGAAATAATCGCCATCTTCAACAAGGTGAAGTATCCCTACAATGTAAATCTGCTTACTCAGCAGCAGGCCATGAAAGTGTTGCAGGATGCTTCTGACATAGAGCGGTGGGTAAGGCTAGTGCTTGACGAGCGTGTGCACATGATAGAGGCCTTCAAGCTATTGCCCATCTGTAAGGAAGTCTATCCCACTGATGCCAATTTCTTTCTTGCGCGTGTCACCGATGCCGAGGCTATTTACAATTATCTGGTGGAACTTGGTGTGATAGTGAGAAACAGGTCGAAAGTGAAGCTCTGCCACAACTGCCTTCGTATAACTATAGGAACACGCAACGAGAACGCAGAACTG
>CAMYZK010000274.1 GCA_947303825.1 uncultured Prevotella sp.
TAGAAGCATTGTAGATTACGAAGTTAGGCTCGAAGCTCTCCAGCTCCTCAGCGGTGGGCTGGATGAACATGTTCTTCACGAAGTGAGCCTGCCAAGCCACCTCAACGATGAAACGAACGCGCAGACGGGTTGCCTCGTTGGCACCGCAGAAAGCGTCCATCACATACAGGTTCTTATTGCAAAGTTCCTTGATGGCGATCTCCTTCACCTTGGCCCAGACCTCTTCGCTCATGGGGTGGTTGTCGTTCTTGTATTCCTCAGAAGTCCACCATACCTTGTCCTCGCTCTGTGCATCCTTCACGATGTACTTGTCCTTAGGTGAACGGCCGGTGTAGATACCAGTCATAACGTTAACAGCGTTGAGCTCGGTGTTTACGCCCTTGTCGAAACCCTCGAGACCAGCCTTTGTCTCCTCTTCAAAGAGGTACTCATACGACGGATTGTGAGCAATCACGGTAGAACCAGTGATGCCATACTGTGTCAAATCTAACTTTGCCATTGCTTTTTATGTTTTTTAAATGTTCGTTGTTCTGTTTTTTCGGGTGCAAAGGTAGTAAAAAATTGGGAGTTTGAAGTTATGTATTAGGGGTTTTTTGTGCGCGCACAGCACTTTTTCTGTTAAAAGAACGAAAATAGTAACCATTAATCATTCTTTTGTAACCCGAAGTTGTCAAATCTTTAAGACAAAATTTATAATTTTGCACCCTCAAAACCACTGAAGCACAATTATGGAACTAATAGTGATGCTAACCTACAATGACTTCACTGTGTGCAATGCCCCACAGATTTTCAAGTCATGCCGAGACAGCAAAGCCAACTACTGGGGGTTCAAGGAGCACCCCCTGCCGCTTGCCGACATGAAGCAATTGTACACCGAGATGAAACGATGCGGCAAGACCACCTTCCTGGAGGTGGTGGCCTACAGCGAGGACGAGGGCCTTGCCGGTGCAGAGATGTGTGCCGAGTGCGGCTGCGACATTTTGATGGGCACCAGCTATCACGACTCCATCATGCAGTTCTGCAACCGACACAACCTGCGCTACATGCCCTTCGTGGGAGAAGTGAGCGGACGCCCATCGATACTGGAAGGCACCATCGATGGCATGATAGCCCAGGCACGCGAATACATAGGCAAAGGGGCCTTCGGCATAGACCTGCTGGGCTATCGCTATACCGGCGATGCACCACTGCTAAACCGCACTTTCGTGAGTCAGGTGCCTGCACCCGTGTGCATTGCAGGCAGCATAGACAGCTACAAGCGCCTTGACGAGGTGAAAGAGGCCAACCCCTGGGCATTCACCATAGGCAGCGCCTTTTTCGAAGGATGCTTCGGAGCCACCATCAGAGAGCAGATAGACAAGGTGTGCGACTATATTAACCAACCCGTGTTATGAAAGACGAAAAGAAAGTTGTAGAGTACTACGACTCCATAGCCCAAAGCTACGACGACAGCCGGTTCAACAACAGCTACGGCAAGTTTATCGACTACCAGGAGAAGCGAGCACTAGACCGCCTCATACCCACCGACGAAGGTTCCCTGCGCCTGGAGATGGCCTGCGGCACCGGCCGTCTGACCAACTACGCCACCCACGGCCTCGATGCCAGCGCAGAGATGATGGGTCTGGCACGCCAGCGTCATCCACAGGTGGAGTTCAGGCAGGCATCGGCTGCCGAGACAGGCTTCGACAACGACATGTTCGACGTGGTGTATACCTTCCACCTGCTGATGCACCTCGACGAGGACACCATACAGCAAATATTCGACGAGGCATACCGCATACTGAAACCCGGCGGACGCTTCATTTTCGACATCCCGTCGAAGAAAAGGCGCAACTTGCTGCACCACAAGCAGGCAACATGGCACGGAGCCACCGCCCTGAACCGCAAGGATGTGGAGAGGATGGCACATGGCAACTTCAGCCTCTGCTCATGTCACGGCATTATGATGATGCCCGTGCACAAGCTGCCGCGCTCGGTGCGCAAGCCGCTGCAGAGAGCCGACTACGCCATGGCCAACGGATGGATAAAGAACTACAGCTCATACCTTATCTTTGAACTACAGAAACGCTGACCCATGGAAAAGAAGAAAAGACTGTTCTGCGAGATTAATCCCACGACATACGCCATCTCGCTGAAAAAGGAGATACTGAAACGCCACATAAAGAACCTCATGGGCAGCGAGAAGTATGCCAAGAAACACGAGACACAGCGCATGCCCGTTATTGTGCATGCCGAAGGGGGAAACATGATAAAGCGCGGACCGGGCATCGACCCGCAGCTACAGCAGAACAAGGCCGACAACATACGCCTGGCATGCAGCAAGATAGACGGGCTGGTAATCAACCCTGGCGAGACGTTCTCCTTCTGGAAGACCGTCGGCAAGACATCGCGCAAGAACGGCTTTGCCGACGGACGAGTGCTGGTAAACGGCCGACTGGTGGCCGGCGTGGGCGGCGGACTGTGCAACCTGGCCAACACACTGTGCCTGCTCATGCTGCACAGTCCCATGACCATCACAGAGCTGCACCACCACTCCGATGCACTGGCACCCGACCCGGGAGGGCATCGAGTGCCCTACAGCGCAGGAGCATCGGTAAACTACAACTTCATTGACCTGCGCTTCCGCAACGACACCTCACAACCGGTACAGCTGTGCACATGGTGCGACGGAGATGACCTGCACGCCGAGATGCGCACCACAAACGAATTCCCCTATACCTACCGCATAGCAGAGGAAGACCATCACTTCCACCGTGAGGACAACGGCAAGTACTACCGCATATCACGTATCTATATTGAGACCCTAGACCGCAAGAGCGGAGAGGTGGTAAAGCGCGAGCTGAACTGGAAGAACCACTCGGAGGTGATGTTCGACTACTCCCTCATTCCACAGGAACAGATAAGGTAAGCTCTACATCACTCCTATCCAGCGGAGAATGTCGTTGAGGTTGGCAACGACCATGAGCAGCACGAGGATGCCGAAGCCCACGTACTCGGCACGTATCATGAACTTCTCAGAGGGTTTGCGGCCGGTAATCATCTCATAGAGAAGGAACAAGACATGACCCCCGTCCAAGGCAGGGATGGGCAGTATGTTCATAAAGGCGAGGATGATGCTCAGGAAGGCCGTCATCTCCCAGAAGCGATGCCAGTCCCACACCTCGGGGAAGAGGCTGCCTATGGTGCCGAAGCCTCCGAGCGACTTCGCTCCCTCACTGGTGAAGACATACTGCAGGTCGCTGACATAGCCCGAGAGTTTATGCCATCCGTAGCCTATGCCTGCGGGGATGCTCTCCCAGAAACCGTACTTGAAGGTCTGCGGATTGTATTTCGACGTAGTGACAAAGCCCAGCTTCAGGTCACTGCTGAGTGTTGCCTGAAGAGTGTCGGTATTGAGTGAAGAACTGATCGTGTCTACCGCAGCAGTGGCCATGCCACGGACAATGACAATCTCTACCTGTCGCACCTTCAGGCTGTCGGCAGGTGTCTTGGCAGTGGCGAGCACATCGCCCAGGCGGGCTATCTCGTCGGTAAACTCGTTGTAGCTGTCAACAGCCTTGCCATTGATGGCAATGATGCTGTCGCCGTGCATCATGCCTATCTGGGCAGCTGCGGTGCCGGGAATGACGCTGTCTACCACTGCGGGCAGCTTGGGCTTCATAAACATCGGCGTGGCGCGGAACATGTTGAGCAGATTGAGCTCGGCAGACTCGGGAATATTTATGGTGACCTTCTGCCCCTGACGCATAACGTTGACCTGACGGGCCTTCGACACCTCACGGAAGAGGTCATCGTCGAACTTCTTCAGCTCACCACGGTCGGTGCTCAACAGTATGTCGCCATCGTGGAAGCCAAGGGCTTTAGCCTCGGCGTTGAACTTCATGCCATCGGTCATGCTGCTGATGGGCACGTAGGTCTCGCCCCAGGTGAAGAGTATCATGGAGTAAATGAACAGCGCCAGCAGGAAGTTGACCAGCACACCGCCAATCATAATGAGCAGGCGCTGCCACGTGGGCTTCACACGGAACTCCCAGGGATG
>CAMYZK010000275.1 GCA_947303825.1 uncultured Prevotella sp.
CGGTCTTCTGACCTTTTTCTATGGTGAAGTTAACATTGTCGAACAGCACTGTTCCGTCTGCATCGACAGCTTTTAGTCCCTCCACTTCAAGAATCTGCGTACCTGGCTCACGCTCCATCTGGAAGATTATTCCCGGATACTTGCGTGTAGACGGCGTTATCTGCTCTACATTGAGTTTTTCCAGCATTTTCTTACGAGATGTTGTCTGCTTCGACTTTGCAACGTTTGCCGAGAATCTCCTTATGAACTCTTCCAGCTGCTTGCGCTTCTCGTCGGCTTTCATTTTCTGGTTCTGAGCCTGTCGCAGAGCGAGCTGTGACGATTCATACCAGAAGGAATAGTTGCCTGAGAAGAGGGTTACCTTTCCGAAGTCGATATCGACGGTCTGGGTAGACACGGCATCAAGGAAATGACGGTCGTGCGACACCACGAGCACGCACTGTTCCAGGTTGGAGAGATACTCTTCCAGCCACTGCACAGTGTCCAGGTCGAGGTCGTTGGTAGGCTCATCGAGCAGCAGGTTGTCGGGATGTCCGAACAGAGCTTTGGCAAGCATCACACGCACCTTCTCGTTGTTGGAGATGTCCGACATCTGAAGATAGTGGTGTTCTTCTTTTACGCCAAGATTCTGCAGCAGTTGGGCTGCCTCGCTCTCTGCCTCCCATCCGTTCATCTCGGCAAAAGCCATCTCCAGTTCAGCAGCCTTGTTGCCGTCTTCCTCGCTCATCTCGGGCTTGGCGTAGAGCGCCTCGCGCTCTTTCATGTTCTTCCACAGCGGCTGATGCCCCATCAGCACTGTATCCATCACTGTAAAGGCATCATACTTGAAGTGGTCTTGCTCAAGCACGCTAAGACGCTCTCCAGGCCCCAGCTCCACTGTGCCTTTATTGGGATCCAGGTCTCCGCTGATGGCACGCAGCAGTGTTGACTTGCCTGCACCATTGGCACCTATTACTCCGTAAATATTATCGTTTGTAAACTTCAGGTTAACATCCTTGTATAGGACTTTCTTGCCAAACTGTATGGCCAGATTTGTCAGTGTTATCATTTGTATGTCAGACTTTTTTTACTTTCTGGCTGCAAAGTTATTAAAAAAAAATGATATATGAAAAAAATAAATGACAATAAATGCATTGTTTTAGAAGAAAAAGAAGTTTTCTTTTTGTGTTTAGCACGTTTCTTATTACCTTTGCCGCCATAATGAAGCGAAAAGGACTTGTACCACATCCTGCTGTCGCCATTATTCCTGTAGTGGTGCTTATCGCTATGCTTGCCGTGGTCATCACGCTTTTCGGTAGCGATTCGCTTAGCGGAGGCAGCCAGGTGGCCCTGCTTTTGGGCATGGGTGTATGCGTATGCATATCCATGTCGGTCTATCGTGTGTCATGGCGAACTTTTGAGAACCAGATAAAGCATACGATGGGCGAAGTCTCTGTTACTTTGCTTATATTGCTATGCGTTGGCATGCTGTCGGGGTCTTGGATGATAAGCGGCATTGTGCCTACACTTATTTATTACGGTGTGCAGGTTATGTCACCGCAGTTCTTCCTTGTTACTGCCTGTATGGTCTGTGCCTTGGTCTCACTTCTCTCGGGAAGCTCGTGGACTACTATTGCCACCATTGGTGTGGCTCTGCTAGGTATAAGCCACGCCTTGGGCATTTCAGAGGCATGGACGGCAGGAGCAATCATCTCTGGAGCTTATTTCGGAGACAAGATGTCTCCACTCAGCGACACGACAATATTGGCCTCTTCTACTACAGGCACCGATCTGTTTACTCATATCCGCTATATGACGCTTACTACAACACCCTCGTTCATCATCACTCTAGCCATCTTCTTCTTTGACGGCATGGGGAATGGCAGCGGGACGGGAGTAGACGTGAGTCAGTATACAGAAGGTCTTGCACGTACCTTTAACATTTCGCTGTGGGCATTGGTGGTGCCGCTGCTGACAGGCGTGCTTATTGCAAAACGTGTTCCATCGCTCATAGTGCTTTTCCTCTCCTCGGTTATGGCAGGTGTTGTTGCTATCATCTTGCAGCCCCATGTCCTTACTGAGATAGCCACCCACGGCTCCCACCTCTCTCACCTCAGCTCCGACACATCACCATTCACCATAATACGAGGTCTGGCGGTTACCTTTTATGGAGCAACGATGGTAGATACAGGCAATGCGTCGCTCAACGATCTTGTCTCTACCGGTGGCATGGCCGGCATGCTCAACACCATTTGGCTGATACTATGTGCCATGTGTTTCGGGGCTTCTATGGTGGCCAGCCGCATGATAGAGAGCATTACACAGGTAGTAGTGCGTTTTGTGCGTAGCCGGGTGAGTCTTGTTTCATCGACAGTAGGAACGGGAATTTTCCTGAACATCACTACTGGCGACCAGTTTATCTCCATTGTTCTCAATGCCGATATATACAAAGAAGTGTACCGAAACAAGGGCTACGAGTCGCGCCTGTTGAGCCGCACCTGCGAGGACTCGGCGACGGTCACGTCAGTGCTTGTACCATGGAACACATGCGGCATGACGCAGTCCACTGTCCTGGGAGTATCTACACTGACATACCTACCCTACTGCTTCTTCAATATCATCAGTCCACTGATGAGCATCGTTGTTGCAGCAATAGGATGGAAGATAAGGAGAGTTAAGAGTTAAGAGTTAAGAGTGAAGTTAAGAACCTTCTAACTGGCTCTAACTTTTTGACTTCCTGCCGAAGAGTCCGCTGTAGTTTTTCTTTAGTTTGCGTACTGCCAGGAAGATGTCTATTGCCATGGCACTGTGCGAGATGATGTTAGATATGAACTGCCCTCGCGTCGTCTCCTCCCGTTTCAAGAACAAGCCTCCCCAGAGCAGGCCTATCAGCTTTCCGTCATCGTCAATCTGACGTTTCAGCTCATATTTGCGCATCCTGATGTCCTCCAGGGTGCGATAGTCATTAGCATGTTCCATCATTTCAACACTTTAATTCTTCAATCCTTCAATTTTTCAATACTTCAACTCTTCAATCTTTCAGCAGCAGTCGCGCTAAGTATCTTACCAGAGGCTTCTCTATCCATGGTTTCCTGAATGCGTAAGCCATGAGTAGCAGGAAGGCATGGAAAGCGGCCACGGCAAAAAAGGCAGCAGTAAAACCGATGTGCCGAGAGAGCCAGAAAGCGGCTCCCAGAGAGATGAAGAGCATTACCGCTGTGAGGATAAGGAAAAGAATGACAGACAAGGCAGCAAGGGTAAAGAGCCTAACCACCTTGTCTATCACGTCAAGCTTCACGTATTCTTTCTGAAGCCCCAGATAGTGCTTGACAGCCTCAACGAGCTCGGCTATCGTCTCAACGTTCTTGTCGCTAGACAGCATGCCTCGTCGCTTAGTCGGCTGCTTCCTCAAGGTCATCGACGAGGTCGCCAACGTCCTTGCGGTTTAGCTTGATGTTGTGCTTCTTAAGAAAACCGTCAACGGTATCGGCAATCTTTGCCCTGGTGTTCTTACCTGACTCTGGAGCCAACAGTATACCTGCGGCAGCTCCTGCTATGGCACCGCCGACGAAAGCTCCGATGTAACCTAGTCCTTTCATAGTTTACTCCTTTTTTTGATTGGTTAATAAATTTCGAACTTAATCTGTTTGAGAGCGCAAATATACAAAATATTCTTAAACACCGCGATGAAAAGATGTTATTTTTTTGTTAAAAATGTTAGATTTTGTTCTTTTAACAAAGTTTAGGCACTTGCATGCCTATTATTTGAATGATAATTCGTAATTTCGCGCTTGAAATGTAAAGAATTTATATTTAATCCAAGTTTATAATCAAGTTATGAAAAATTACATTCTTTTATGTGCAGGTTTTTGCATTGCCGTTTCGTTTGCCAGTTGTGGTTCCAGCGACAAGGCTTACCGTAAGGCCTATGAGAAGGCACAGGCCCAGCAAGTAAAGCAGCAGAATCAGCTTCCCAACGACGAGAACGTTACAGTGGTGGAGACTCCTGTGGTGACTCCTGTTG
>CAMYZK010000276.1 GCA_947303825.1 uncultured Prevotella sp.
TGCCTGCTCGGCTATCTGGTATGCTTCATCAACCATGAACTGCATCAGGTCGTCGGCATCGACCACAGTACCCTCTCTCGACTTCATCTTACCGTTGGGCAGTTCCACCATGCCGTAGCTGAAGTGTACCAGCTCCTTACCCCAGCTGAAGCCCAGCCTGTCTAGGAGTAGCGACAACACTTGGAAATGATAGTTCTGCTCATTGCCCACCACATATATCATCTTGTCTATAGGGTAGTCCTTGAAGCGCATCTCGGCGGTACCTATATCCTGTGTCATGTAGACGCTGGTGCCGTCGCTGCGCAGCAGCAACTTCTGGTCTAGTCCGGCATCAGAGAGGTCAGCCCACACCGAGCCGTCATCTTTCCTGAAGAAGATGCCGTTGGCCAGTCCTTCCTCCACCTTTGCCTTTCCCTTGAGATATGTCTGGCTCTCGTAGTATATCTTGTCGAACTTGACGCCCATCTTGTTGTATGTCTCGTCAAATCCGGCATACACCCACGAGTTCATCTTCTCCCACAGAGAACGTACCTCGGCATCGCCCTGCTCCCACTTTACCAGCATCTCGTGGGCCTCCTTTATCAACGGAGCCTCCTGCTTGGCCTGCTCCTCTGCTTTCTCAGCGGATAAACCACTGAGCATGAGCTGGGCAGCCAGCTGCTTCACCTCGTCGCGATAGTGCTTGTCGAAGAGCACATAGTAGTCGCCAATAAGGTGGTCGCCTTTCTTTCCACTGCTCTCGGGTGTCTCGCCGTTGCCCCACTTCAGCCATGCCAGCATAGACTTGCAGATGTGTATGCCACGGTCGTTTACTATGTTGGTTTTCACCACTTTATTGCCATTAGCCTCCATTATCTGTGCAAGGCTCCATCCAAGCAGATTGTTGCGCACGTGGCCAAGATGCAACGGCTTGTTAGTGTTGGGGCTGCTATACTCAATCATGACCAGCGGTGAGCTGGCATCAGCGCTTTTCATTCCAAAGTGCTCATCGGCATCGACAGCCTGAAGTAGTTGCAACCAGGCCCCCTGGCCCACGGTCAGATTGAGAAATCCCTTCACCACGTTGAATTTCTCCACAGCCGGGCAGTGCTCTGCCAAATACTGTCCTATCTCCTGTGCCGTCATCTCCGGACTTTTCCTTGCGGCCTTCACAAAGGGGAACACAACCAGTGTCAGGTGTCCTTCAAACTCACTGCGTGTCTTCTGCAGCTGCAGCATCTTCTCACTGGCCTCCATGCCATAAAGGGCCCTTACGGCCTCGCCTGCTGCCTGGCTTATAATAGTCTCAATGTTCATACTCAATTCAATTTTTGGGTGCAAAGTTACTAATTTTTCTCTCTCTCTGCAAAAAAAAAAACTATTTCTGCTCTCACTTAGCCGTTTTTTTAGTACCTTTGCACGATAAAACCATATTATTTCATAATGAACGAAAGCTTTGAACTCATTGCCAAAACATTTATGGGACTGGAGCCCGTCCTGGCAAAAGAGCTGACTCAACTAGGGGCTAATGATGTACAGATAGGCAGGCGCATGGTGTCGTTTACAGGCAACAAGGAACTGATGTACCGTGCCAACTTCCAGCTACACACTGCAATAAAGATTCTCAAACCCATCTACCGTTTCAAGGCCAACAGTGCAGATGGTGTCTACGACGAGATAAAGAAAATAGACTGGTATGAATACTTGGCTGGCGACCGTACCTTTGCCGTAGATGCCGTGGTCTTCAGCGAAGAATTCCGCCATTCAAAATTTGTGAGCTACAAGGTAAAGGATGCCATAGTAGACCAGTTGCGAGAACGCACAGGCAAACGCCCCAACATCTCGGTAGCCAACCCCGACCTGCGCCTGCATATCCACATTGCCGAAGACGACTGCACGCTGTGCCTTGACAGCAGCGGTGAGAGTCTGCACAGGCGCGGCTACAGGCAACAGAGTGTAGATGCCCCTATCAACGAGGTGCTGGCAGCGGGTATCATCATGATGACAGGATGGCATGGAGAGACCGACTTCATTGACCCCATGTGTGGCTCGGGCACCTTCCTCATCGAAGCGGCACTCATAGCACGCAACATGGCACCGGGACTCTTCCGTAAGGAGTATGCCTTTGAGAAATGGCCCGACTTCGATGCCGACCTCTTCGACGAGATATACAACGACGAGTCAGGCGAGGTAGAGTTCACTCACCATATCTACGGCTATGACATCGACATGAAAGCAGTAAACACTGCACGTGCTAACGTAAAGGCGGCAGGCCTTAGCGACTGCATTACCATTGAGATGCGCGACTTCAAGGACTTCGAGCAACCCCAGGAGAAAGCCATCATCGTCACCAATCCTCCCTACGGAGAACGCATTTCAACCCCCGACCTGCTGGGCACCTACCACATGATGGGCGAGCGGCTGAAGCACCATTTCACAGGAAACGACGCATGGATACTGAGCTACCGTGAGGAGTGTTTCGAACAGATAGGGCTTAAGCCCTCCATTAAGATACCCCTCTACAATGGCTCCTTGGAGTGTGAGCTGCGTAAGTATCAGATGTTCGATGGAAAGATGAAGCAGTTCCGCAGTGAGGGAGGAGCCGTGAAGACCGAGGAGGAAAAACGGCAGATGGCACAGACCCACAGGTTCAAGAAAGAGCGTGAGTTCAAGCAGAGGCTCACCGAACAGGTGGAGAATGAGGAGGGCGACATCAGGTCGTTCACCTTCCATCGCCATGAATGGAAGGAGGAAAAGGCTCCGCGAAAAGCCAGAGTGCCCAGAGAGGCTGCCGATGAAAAGATTCCCAGGAAGGAGAGAGTATCAAAAGGCGATAAGAAGTCATGGGAACGCAAGCCGACAGCCGACCGCGGCCCCAAGAAGGCACGCTCGTTCAAAGAAAACATCAACCGGGGCGGACATGAGCACTTTGACCGCAGCGGAGGAAAACGCAACAACAAAAAAAACAACCACAATGAAGGCTAAGTCGTTATTCTTTCTATTAATGTTGGCATCATCTATATCCATGACCGCACAGCAGAAGCTGTTCACCCTGGAAGAACTCAACTACGGCGGCTATGACAGCTACAAGATGCGCCCCAAGAACATGTTCCTTACATGGTGGGGCGACAAACTCATCAAGACAGACGTAGAAGAATGCTACACCATAGACCCGAAGACGGGCAGTGAGAGCCTGCTCTTCACACTCGACGATATGAACAAGTGGGCCAAGGCCGACGCTTTCCACCAGGTGCGTCACCTCTTGTCGGCCACCTTCCCCTACCCCGACAAGCCTTTAGTGGCTGTGGGAAACATGAGGTCGTATATGCTCGTAGACTTCGCCGAGAAGAAGGTGGTGTGGCAGGACAGCCTGTCAAAAAGCCTTGCCAATGACTGGAACGCAGTGTCGAGGGCAACGGCATACGTTGACAACGACCAGCTGTGGGTTGTTGACGGCGAGGGGAATAAGCACAGGATTTCTGCCGACGGCTCACGTGAAATAGTTTACGGCCAGTCAGAACACCGAGACGAGTTCGGCATCAGCAAGGGTACCTTCTGGAGCCCCGACGGCCAGAAGCTGGCGTTTTACCGTATGGACCAGTCGATGGTCACCGACTATCCACAAGTAGAAACCCAGACACGCATAGCCCAGCTGCAGCCCGACAAATATCCCATGGCCGGCATGACATCGCACAAGGTAACAGTGGGTATATACGATCTCTCTACTGACAAGACCCTATACCTTAAGGCGGGTGACCCTACCGACAGGTACTTCACAAACATTGCATGGAGCCCTGACTCAAAGACGGTCTACATCTTTGAGCTAAACCGCAACCAGAACGACTGCTGCCTTGTGAGCTATGATGCCGAGACAGGCAACCGCCTGGCACAGCTCTACCGTGAGACAAGCGAAAAGTATGTAGAGCCCTTGCACCCCATCGTGTTCCTGCCCTGGGACAACAACCTGTTTATCATGCAGAGTCAGAAGGACGGC
>CAMYZK010000277.1 GCA_947303825.1 uncultured Prevotella sp.
GTTGGTAGAGCCTGGAGAAACAGCCGGGCACCCGGTTGAGCCGAGTGTCTCCTGTATCACCGGTCGGACGAAAGCCTTCTGGAACGACTGGGCATCGCCCAGGAGGTTGGGGTTGAGCACGTTCATCAGACTCCAGAGCTCACTGAGGTTGTTTTCTACCGGGGTACCGCTGAGTGCCATGCGGTGAAGGGCGTTGAGACTGGCAACGGCCTGGTGAACTTGCGAGGTAGCGGTCTTGAAGGCCTGGCTCTCGTCGAAGACGATGATGCCGAACTGCTGACGGGCAAGGTGGTCGATGTCGTTGACCAGGGTGCGATAGGTGGTGAGCACCACGTCCCAACGCATGAGGGCCTGACGCTTATCGCGCCGCTTGTCGGTGTCGCCGGTGTAGTTGAGCACCATCAGCTTAGGGGCAAAGCGTGCCAGCTCATTCTGCCAGTTGTGCACCACAGAGGCAGGAGCCACGACAAGTGACGTGAGGAATGGAACGGTGAACGTTGAACATTGAACATTCTCAGACGAGCGAAGCGTCAGAGCCGAGCGGAACGTTGAACGTTCTTCAACGTTTCCTCGCATCTCTTCGTCGGAGAACAGCATGCCGGGCTGTGGCTGACTGGTGGCTGTGGCAGCTTTGGACACTTCCTTGTAATGGAGCAGGAGTGCAATGGTCTGAATGGTCTTGCCTAGTCCCATCTCGTCGGAGAGACAGCAGCCTGTCTGTGCCAAGAAGTTCTGCCATAGCCACTGAAAACCTGTCTGCTGGTAGGGACGTAGAGTGAAGTGCTTTGGGTGGAAGGAGGAGGGTGGAAGGTTAAAAGTGGAGGGTGGAGGGAGAACACTCTGCATGCGGACATCAGCAAAACCATCCTCCTTACACCTTCCACCCTCCACCTTCCACTCTTCAACGACCTGGCTTCTGTGCCGCTGGAATCCCTGTCCCTTGGGTTGTGCTATAAGTAGCAGGTCGGCGTAGCGTTGCAGCCATTCGGCGGGTATGATGAGCAGCTCGCCCGTAGGTAGCAGGTATTCCTGTTCGCCCCGGAGGATGGTGTCGCGCAGGTCGCGGAAGGGTATGCGCAGGCTGCCGTCGTCGAGCACTACAGTAACGTCGGTCTGTAGCCAGTCGCCGTGCCAGGTGTCGCTCTGCTCCACGCTGAGCGGACCTATATAGTAGACATGGTTGGAGGGCTGTACTACGTCGAAGCCCTGCGCCTTGAGCTGTGGGGCGTAGGTGCGCAGCCAGCTGACCATCTCTGCTGCCGAAGGAAAGAGAATTGTGCCCTGTGCCGACAACAAGGCACCTGTCTGTAGAAGTATATCTGATAGCTCTCTCTCCTGTTGCTTGTTGCGCAGCTGGCGAGTGAAGCAGAAAGAGGTTTGGTCATTTGAGAGATTTTCGGTTAGCGTTACGCGTCCGTTGGTCTTGCTGTCGGGATAATAGTCGGTGTTGCCATACCTGAAACGAAACGACAGCATCTGCCGTCCGTCCATATGTGTCTCTATAGAGAGTACGGGTCGTGGCGGCTCTTGTATGTCGGTAATGTCGAAGCCTTCGGCATTTACCTCTACCCCTGCCACATGCTTCAGGATAAAGCGGCGGAAGTATTCGTTCTCCATCTTTCGGGGTATCTCCACCTGTGATTTCTTGACGAAAGGCAGAAGCAGCTGACAGCTGAGACCGTCGCACATAGGGTAGATGTGGTTGTCGAGCGCGAAAAAGCCAGGCTCGTATGCCAGCACGATAAGCTGGTGGGCCGATAAGTCGTTGGTGAGATTGTCGCCTATGCGAAGCTGTAGCTGGTAGGTGGTGCCATCGGTGTGTCGGCAGAAGTTCATTACAGGGCTTGCTGACTGGCTGTCATCAAGAAACAGCCGGTTGGCGATGTGCAGCGGTGTCTTATCGGTGGGGGCATAAAGAAGGGGAACATCAGCTGACGAAGCCAGCTGGATGGCCTTTATGAGCCGCAGGTCGGCCATGCGCTTCACATGCTGTCTTACCACCGTCTCCTTAGTGGCCCAGAAGTCTTTTGCATGCCTAAAAACCTTCTTGTTGGCATAGCGGGCGAACAGGTTGTCGGGTAACAGCTCTTCGCAGAGTGCAGCCAGCTCACGCAGTTCCTTCTGGTCTGCACCAATATGCTGTGCCCATACTCTCCCCTTCACCGTCATATACTGGCCAAGCGAATCTACCCGCTTCAGCTCGGCAGTCACTATGCCGAAACTGTCAAGCGGACGAAGAACCAGAATCATTTCAGAGCCTACAGTCATCTTTGCCTCTTACTTCTGTTTCAGCATCTCTGTTACTACTTCCAACATGCGTATGTTGAGCGCACGGCTGTCGTCGAGGACATTCCAGATGCCGTCCTCGCTTAACACGCCCCGTTTCAAGTCTGACGGAAAGAGCCCTGCCTCGTCGTCGGCATAGTCCTGCTTCCACTCATCGCTGCCGTAGTAAGCGTCCAACTCGCGGATGGCTTGCTGCGCCGCGACATACAGGTCGAGGGCAGCCGACAGTTGCATCACTGCCTGCGATGCACGATCGAGATGGTGCTCCATAGCCTGTATTCTTTTTATACTATTACTTTTCATTGAACATTAAACGCCTGGTTGATTTTTATAGATTTTTTATTAAAGTGTCACTTTTTGATATAACTAATTGGAATACCGTTAGTTAACATAGGTGACACTTTTCCCGAAAGTGTCACCAAGTGTCACTAAGTAAAACAAGTTGTTTTACCCGACGGGATGCCGTCCTTTTGAGGGTTAGAGTGTATTATATAAGGTAAAACAACTTGTTTTACTATTTCAGGTTCCTTTCTGCCCATCAGTAAGCTCGCCACTTTGTATTGCTCGCATCCGTACTTTTACATTCTGAGGCTCATATTACCCCTAAAAAGGTGACACTTAGTGACACTTTCAAAAAAGCCATCACCGCTGGAAACTCCTGTAAACAAAGGCAATTTCAAAGAAAGTGACACTTTTACCATTTTTACATGGAGAAAAATTTATTCTCATATCTCCTCGATGCTGACGATGGAGAGCCGTCCCCTACTCTGACTTCGTTGAGTTCCGTCACGACTTGGCCATCCAAGCAAGCTTGATGGCCCTCGCTGCTCCGTCACTTGCTGCGGAGCACGTATGGCTCGGCTGTTGAACGTGCCCGTGTTCTCCACGCCATCGATGCTGACAGACCATTCCCCATCGCTGTTCATGCCCAACGAGACCTCAGAACCACGGTTCTCGACTTTATCGACATAGAAATAGGGCACAATGTTCAGCAGCACTCCGCAGTAGGACTCATTAGACGGTTGCTCATAGCTCCAGTTTATCTTGTAGTTGCCGTCCTTCAGCTTCTTATCGTCCGTTTGGCCGTATTCCCTATCACAGACGAAGAAGGTTTCGCGCAGTCCCCAGCTGTTAATGTAGTCCATTCCGGCTATGTTGACAATGGTGGAGAACTTGAAGATGTGCGTCCATTTGAGCTCGTCGGCAAAATGCTTGTCGTTGTCCTTCTTGATGTATTTGGTCGGGGTGATTGAGGTGATGATGGCATGGGGCGAGGTGGCATTGAAGTGCAGCCCCTTGTCCATGGCAGCAGGACCCTTGTCGTAGGCACTGGCGAAGTAGCAGGGCGAGACGGTGTACTTCTTGTCATCGTCCATCGTAGGCAGGTAGAAGTGGTAGGCCATGGTGGTCTTCAGGCGTGCCGTTATGCCGCCTTCCTCGGGGAAGTAATAGTCGACGACCTCGTTGCCCCTCTTCCCAGTAGCGGTTGACGCGCAGCGTGTTGTCTTCGATGACAGGATACCACGGGAACTCTATGGGCTTGACGATATTGAAGGGGCCGAAGGTGATTTTCCTGTTATTGATGACATCCTCTTCTTGTCCTCCCTCTATTTTGTTAGGGTCGTAGGCAGCCTCGTCGCTGTCAATGACCGCCTGATAATACTCGCTGGTTTGCTGG
>CAMYZK010000278.1 GCA_947303825.1 uncultured Prevotella sp.
TATTTGTCCGCACCCGCGGCGACACATGACGCATGGTGCTCACCTGCGTCTCGTATTGTCTGCACCTACCGCAAGTATTTTAGACATTTTAACAATTTGACAATTTGACATTTTGACATTTCATGGTTTTTTAGTTTTACAAAAAATAGAGGTATTAAAATTTAATATTATAATATAATATTAAAAAATAATGTCAAAAAAAACGCTGAGCGTTAAAATATAAGCAAATTGTCAAATTGTTAAATTCTGTGTCTTTTTCTATAAAAAAAAGTTAATTTGTGTAACATAAATTACAGCGATGGTCAAAAAATCCTAACTTTTGATTACCTTTGCACGCGGAATTCCAACCAATTTATAACAAACATGGCAAAACAAAAACTAAAGAAGGTGCTCGTACTAGGCTCGGGCGCATTGAAAATCGGACAAGCAGGTGAGTTTGACTACTCCGGTTCACAAGCATTGAAGGCTCTAAGAGAAGAAGGAATAAAGAGCGTTCTGGTAAACCCCAACATTGCCACAATACAAACAAGTGAGGGCATTGCCGACAAGGTGTATTTCCAACCTGTCACCACCCACTTCGTCACAGAGATTATTAAGAAGGAACGACCCGACGGTATTCTCCTGGCTTTCGGTGGCCAGACAGCCCTGAACTGCGGTACGGAACTATACCAAAAGGGCATTCTAAAAGAATATGGCGTGCAAGTGCTCGGTACTAGCGTCGAAGCTATAATGAACACTGAAGACCGCGACCTCTTTGTGAAAAAACTGGCCGAGATAGACCTGAAGGTGCCCGTTAGCCACGCCGTGGAGAACATGGACGATGCGCTGAAAGCTGCACGCGAGATTGGATTCCCTATCATGATACGCTCGGCCTACGCCCTGGGAGGACTGGGCAGCGGCATCTGCCCAGACGAGAAAGCTTTTGTAGAGCTAGCAGAAAGTGCTTTCACATTTGCCCCACAAATACTTGTAGAAGAGAGTCTTAAGGGATGGAAGGAGATTGAGTTTGAGACCATCCGTGATGCCAACGACCACTGCTTCACAGTGGCCTCGATGGAGAACTTCGACCCGCTGGGAATACACACCGGCGAATCGATAGTGGTGGCTCCTACATGCTCGCTGAAAGAGGAGCAGGTTAAGATGCTGCAGGACATAACTATACGCTGTGTGCGCCATCTGGGCATCGTGGGCGAGTGCAACATTCAGTTTGCCTTCAACGCAGAAACAAACGACTACCGCATCATTGAGATAAACGCACGCTTGAGCCGTTCGAGTGCTCTTGCCTCTAAAGCAACAGGTTATCCCCTTGCTTTCGTGGCAGCAAAGATAGCCTTGGGCTATACGCTCGACCAAATAGGCGAGATGGGAACAACAAGTTCTGCATACGTTGCTCCGCAGCTGGACTACATGATATGCAAGATACCACGCTGGGATCTGACGAAGTTTGCCGGCGTCAGCCGTCTCATAGGATCGTCCATGAAGTCTGTGGGCGAGATAATGTCTATAGGCCGCTCGTTCGAGGAAATGATACAGAAAGGCCTGCGCATGATTGGCCAAGGCATGCACGGCTTCGTGGGCAACGACCACACTCGCTTTGAGGATGTAGAGGAAGAGCTGAAGAACCCCACCGACCTGCGCATCTTTGCCATTGCCCAGGCCCTGGAGGAAGGCTACACCGTGGAACACATAGAGGAGCTGACGAAGATTGACGTCTGGTTCCTGGAGAGGCTTAAGCACATAGTAGACCTCAAGCATGAGCTACAGAAGTACGACAAGCTTGAAGACCTGCCCAACGAGTTCCTGCTGGAGGTGAAGCGCTGCGGATTCAGCGACTTCCAGATAGCACGCTTCGTGCTGAAGCCTCATGACGGCAACATGGAGAAAGAGAACCTGGCTGTGCGACAGTACCGCAAAGAGCGTGGCATACTGCCCTCGGTGAAGCGCATACCTACGGTGGCATCAGAACACCCCGAGCTGACCAACTACCTCTACTTCACTTATACCCACGTGCCAGCCTTTGGCAACGAACAAGGAGAGCAGTATAAAGCCAAGCACGACATTAATTATTATAATAATGAGAAGTCGGTAGTGGTGCTGGGCTCTGGTGCCTACCGCATAGGCAGTTCGGTGGAGTTTGACTGGTGCTCGGTGAACGCCATCAACACGGCACGCAAGCTGGGCTACAAGAGCATCATGATAAACTATAACCCCGAGACCGTGTCGACCGACTACGACATGTGCGACCGCCTCTACTTTGACGAGCTGTCGCTGGAGCGCGTGCTCGACGTCATCGACCTGGAGTCGCCGCGCGGAGTTATCGTTTCTGTGGGAGGACAGATACCTAACAACTTGGCCATGAAGTTGCACCGCCAGGGCGTTCCCGTATTGGGAACAAGCCCGGTGAACATTGACCGTGCAGAAAACCGCGACAAGTTCTCGGCCATGCTCGACAAACTTGGCATAGACCAGCCGGCATGGAGGGCGCTGACATCGTTTGACGACGTAAAAGAGTTTGTGGAGGAAGTAGGCTATCCTGTGCTTGTACGACCGTCTTACGTGCTCTCCGGAGCTGCAATGAATGTGTGCTACGATGACGAAGAGCTGCACCGCTTCCTTAACATGGCAACAGAAGTGTCGAAAGAGTTCCCCGTGGTCATCTCGAAGTTCATGACAGAGACCAAAGAGATAGAGTTTGATGCCGTGGCCGACAAAGGCGAAGTGGTGGAGTATGCCATCTCCGAGCATGTGGAATACGCAGGCGTGCATAGCGGCGATGCCACGATGCTCTTCCCTGCACAGCACATCTATTACAGCACAATACGCCAGATAAAGCACATCAGCCGCGCCATTGCCAAGGAGCTGAACATCAGCGGACCATTCAACATACAGTTCCTTGCCAAGAACCGCGAGGTGAAGGTCATTGAGTGTAACCTGCGCGCAAGCCGCTCATTCCCCTTCGTATCAAAGATACTGAAACGCAACTTTATCGAGACTGCAACGAAGATAATGCTCGATGCCCCATACGAGAAGCCCGACAAGAGTGAGTTCGACATAGACCGCATAGGCGTCAAGGCTAGTCAGTTCTCTTTTGCACGACTACAGAATGCCGATCCCGTGCTCGGCGTGGATATGTCGTCGACGGGAGAGGTGGGATGTCTGGGCGACGACCTCAACGAAGCTATGCTCAACGCGCTGATAGCAACAGGCTACAAGTTGCCTAATGCAGGTAGTTCCATTCTTATTAGTAGCGGTGATGCAAAAGGCAAGGTAAGCCTGCTAGAGCCTGCCAAGCAGCTTGAGAAGAAGGGCTACAAAGTGTATGCCACAAGCGGCACGGCACAGTTCTTCAACAACAACGGAGTGGATGCAACACCAGTAAGCTGGCCCGACGAGGACTCGGACAAGAACGTGATGGACATGATAGCCGACCATGCCTTCTCGCTAATTGTCAACGTGCCAAAGAACCACACGAAGCGTGAGCTTACAAACGGATACCGCATTCGTCGCGGAGCTATTGACCACAACATACCTCTTATAACAAATGTCCGCCTAGCAAAGGCATTCATCGAAGCTTTCACCGCCCTTGATGAAAAAGACGTTAAGATAAAGAGCTGGCAGGAATATAACAACTAAAGGAATTATAATGGAAAGAACCTGGAGATGGTTTGGCAAGAAGGACAAGATTACACTTGCCATGCTGAGACAGATAGGCGTAGAGGGCATAGTTACTGCACTGCACGACGTGCCCCTGGGTGAAGTATGGACCAGAGAGAAGATACGTGACCTGCGTGAGTACATAGAGAGCTACGGCATGCGATGGAGCGTGGTAGAGAGTCTGCCGGTGGTGGAGACCATCAAGTACGGAGGCCCTGACCGCGACCACCAGATAGAGGTCTACAAGGAGTCGCTGCGCAACCTCTCGGCAGAGGGCATCCACTGTATCT
>CAMYZK010000279.1 GCA_947303825.1 uncultured Prevotella sp.
TGCCTGCAACATGTTCTATTGGTATTAGCACTTCGGGGTCAACGCCGGGCGAGCAGTATTCCGATCTGCCTACAAGGAACTCTCCTTCCTGCCTGTCTATGATTACCTTCATCTCCTGGCCTGTCTTCGCTGCCTCTATCTCGGCACTTATGTCCTGCTGGACCCTCATCAGCCTGGACAGTCGGTGCTGTTTTATGTCCTCGGGCACGTCGTCGGTGTAGTGCAGTGCTGCATAAGTCCCGTCTTCCTCGCTATAGGCAAAAGCGCCCATCCTCTCAAACCTGGCTTTGCGGGTAAAGTCGAGCAGCTCTTCAAAGTCTGCATCATTCTCACCGGGGAAACCCACCATCAGTGTAGTCCTGATATGTATTCCCGGAACCTCTTTCCTTAATCGTTCAATGAAATGCAGAGTCTGTTCCTTGTCTATGTTACGCCGCATGCGTTTCAGTATCTTGCTGCTGCAGTGTTGCAGGGCTATGTCCAGATATTTGCACACATTGGGTGTCTCTCTTATCACCGTTGCCAGTTCCCAGGGGAAGTTGGTGGGGTAGGCATAGTGCAGCCTTATCCACTCCACGCCGGGCACCTTGGCTATTTGTTCTACGAGCTGGGCTATGCGCTGCTCGCCATAGATATCCAGGCCATAATAGGTCAGCTCTTGGGCAATGACCTGAAGTTCCTTCACTCCTTTCGACACCAGCCACTCCACTTCGCTTACAATTTCTTCAATGGGGCGGCTGCGGTGGGGACCTGTGATGAGGGGAATGGCGCAATAGGCGCAGCTGCGGTCACAGCCTTCGCTTATCTTCAGGTAGGCGTAGTGGGGTGGGGTGGTGAGGTGCCTTTGGCAAGTTGTGCTGCACAGCTTTTCGCTGGCATTGCCGGCTTGCGGCAGCTGCTGTTTGATGTCTGAGAGCAGCTCGGCGTAGTTGAATTTGCCATACCATCCGTCCACCTCTGGTATCTCCTGTTCCAGTTCTGCAAGGTATCTTTCTGACAAGCATCCCATTACATAAAGACGCTTTAGCTTTCCTTCCGACTTTCGCTGCACCATTTCCAGTATGGTGTTAATGCTTTCCTCTTTGGCATCGGCAATGAAGCCGCAGGTGTTTACCACGGCTATCTCGCCTTGTGGATTGTCGCTGTCATGGGTCACACTAATGCCTGCAGCCTCAAACATAGCCATCAGCTTTTCTGAGTCAACAAGGTTCTTCGAGCATCCCAGTGATATGAAGTCAGCAGTCATCACGATACGTCTCTGTTTTGGGGCTATGCCTTAAAAAGGCTGTCTACAAATTCCTGGCGGTCAAACAGCTGCAAGTCTTCCATGCCCTCGCCAAGTCCAATGTATTTCACCGGAACCTTAAGCTGGTCTGATATGCCTATCACCACGCCGCCCTTGGCAGTTCCATCGAGTTTTGTGATGGCCAGGCTTGTTATTTGAGTGACCGCGGCAAACTGTTTGGCTTGCTCAAAAGCGTTCTGTCCGGTAGAGCCGTCAAGCACTAGAAGAACTTCGTCGGGAGCTTCGGGCAACACCTTCTTCATAACGTCCTTTATCTTCTTCAACTCGTTCATCAGGCCCACCTTGTTGTGCAGGCGGCCGGCGGTGTCTATAATTACCACGTCGGCATCGTTGGCCTTTGCGCTTTGCAGGGTGTCAAAGGCTACGCTGGCCGGGTCGCTGCCCATCTGCTGCTTGATAACAGGCACACCCACGCGCTCTCCCCAGATGCATATCTGCTCGATGGCTGCCGCACGGAAGGTGTCGGCAGCACCCAGATACACCTTCTTGCCTGCCTGCTTCAGCTGCCATGCCAGCTTGCCTATGGTGGTGGTCTTTCCAACGCCGTTGACACCGACTATCAGTATGACGTAGGGGCGATGGTCGGAAGGCAAATCCCAGTTGGAGTTGTCTGTGGCATTGTTTTCTGCCAGCAAAGCGGCTATCTCCTGACGCAGTATGCCATTCAGCTCCGACGTGGAAACATACTTGTCACGGGCCACTCGCTTCTCTATGCGTTCTATTATCTTGAGCGTAGTCTCTACTCCCACGTCGCTAGTGATAAGAACCTCTTCCAGGTTGTCAAGCACGTCCTCGTCTACCTTCGACTTGCCTGCCACGGCGCGTGCCAGCTTGTCGAAAACAGAGGTCTTCGTTTTCTCTAATCCCTTGTCGAGGGTCTCTTTTTTCTTCTTGCTGAAAAGTCCAAAAAGTCCCATAATCTATTAAATACGTATTAATAATCTGCAAAAGTACAAAATCTTTCACATTCTCGCAAGAGTAATTACATTTCTTAACCGCCTTTTCACATAAGTTTACTCTATGCCGTATGTGAAAATAAGCCTTTGAGGTAAACAAAAAGCAGGCTAAACGTTGTGTGATTTCATTTTTATTTGTACCTTTGCACTCAAAAATAAATGTACTAAATAAATGGCAAAGAAACGTAACAAACGTGGTTTTATCCTGGTGTTTTGCGGCATAGTTTTGCTGCTTGTCCTCATTAAGCTCATATTTCCAGGCATCTGCAAGAAACACGAACAGAATGACAATGACAAAGAAGATGACAACTCTGTTGAGGTGACGCAGCAAGATGTGGTGCCCGACAAGTCGTCATCGACGCATGCTTTTCTTGTTGCCGATGCCGATGAGAGCAACACCTCCAAGCCTGTTGTAGACATGATGGACTACACCGATGTTGACAGCATGGTGGCATTCAACGGTGCCAACTATTTAGAAGCCTTCAACGACAGCAACCATGTTCAGCTAGTGGCAGCACAGACGTGGGGCGTTCCCCCTGTGAAGAATCGCAAAGATGCCGAGGCACGCAAAGACGAGGTGGTATATATGGGCATGTCGCCATTTTACGATGTGGCCTATCTTGATGCCAGCATACCATACCTTGTGCCCCGGGCTTCCTTGCTGCTACACGACATAGGGGTGAACTTCTTCGACAGCCTGCAGTCCAAGGGCATGCCGCTGCACCGCGTCATGGTGTCTAGTGTGCTGCGTTCAGAAGAGGATGTGGCCCGCCTGCGCCGTGGCAATAAGAATGCCGTTGAGCAGTCGTGCCATCTTTGGGGAACCACCTTCGACATCAACTATACAGTATTCCTACCAGTGGGGCATCGTGCCATGCCTGCCGAGAAGATGAAACGCGTTCTGGGTGAGGTACTTAGCGACCTTCATTTGAAGGGACGCTGTTATATTAAGCATGAGGTGAAACAGCCATGTTTCCATATCACCGTAAGATAATAACAAGCATTAGCGTGCTTACAGTCAGCACGCCAAAGACAATACAGAAATAAACAAAAACCCTCAAGGGAGCATCCGAGCGGGTTCTTATGTGCAAAAGGATGTGAAAATCAAGTGTATAGCCAGAACTGACTTAAGCTATTCATCAATGAGACCAGCATTGCGCCAGCTTTCTATCAAGGTTGCCACATCCTTACAAGCCAATGCCTCCTCTACATCGTATTCGTCTAGAAGTAAACGGGTTAAATCTGTGGCGTTGAAGTCTTTGCCTTTAATGTTATTCCACAAGTAGGCAGCACTGTCATTAAGATGGATAATACTGCTGAAATCGATGTTTTGCTCTCCTTCTGCCACGATGATGTTCTCACCGCAGATGGTGCGCAATGTGAAACCTTTTTTTATTCTCATAGCTCAATAATAAAATAATTAGTTTTTATTTTGTTGTCTTCTCTTCAGACACTGGGGTACGTGAGGATGAAGGATGAAAAGCAGGTAGCGGCGCAGCGGGAAGAGCCTTGTCCAAAGCCATGAATAAACTTTCCACTTGCGGCCCTCGGTACTATCGGCTTTCTTCCTGCCCTTGCGTATGAAAGCTATGGCCAGTGCCCTTATGTCGGTCAGGGTGCAATACTCGTTGCTGAGATTGCCGTCTCCACGCAGGGTTACTCGCTGGTTGTCGTC
>CAMYZK010000280.1 GCA_947303825.1 uncultured Prevotella sp.
TATAAGGAGAAGAACTCTATCGCTTCTGTGATGGTCATGTTCAGCACGTCGTCAATGTTCTTCCCGTTGAAACGCACGTCAAGTATGTCGCTCTTGAAACGATGGCCATGACAAGCCTCGCACTGCAGCACTATGTCGGCCATGAACTGCATCTCTACCGTTATAGTACCTGCCCCCTTACACTCATCGCACCGCCCGCCATCGGCATTGAACGAGAAATACTGTGAAGTAAAGCCCATCTGCTGGGCAAGAGGCTGCTCGGCAAACAGGTCGCGAATGGCATCGTATGCCTTGACGTAGGTTGCCGGATTAGATCGGGTAGACTTTCCTATAGGATTCTGGTCAACAAACTCAATGCGCTTGATAGCATCGAGATCGCCAGAAAGACCGGAGAACTCGCCTGGCGGTTCGCAGACGTCGCCCATACGCCGCTTCAGGGCCGGATAGAGTATTCCCCTGACAAGACTGGACTTGCCCGAACCACTCACTCCTGTAACTACTGTCATCACATTAAGCGGTATCCTAACGTCAATGCCACGAAGATTGTTCATGCGAGCCCCCTTTATCTCGATGCTCATGTTCCAAGGCCGCCTGCTTTGGGGAACAGGAATCGTGTCCATGCCGGCAAGGTAGCGCAGCGTGTGGCTTCTGTTTAAAACCTCACTGGGAATGGCTGCCGTTGTTGTGCCTGTAGAAACGGTGTTGCCCTTTGGTACCGGCCCGGCATATACTATCTCTCCACCAAGTCGGCCGGCATCGGGCCCAACGTCGATGATAAAGTCGGCCTCGCGCATTATTTCCTCGTCGTGCTCTACAACGACGACGGTGTTTCCCAGAGCCTGGAGTTCTCTCAACACCTTTATCAGACGCGCCGTGTCGCGGCTGTGCAGTCCAATGCTAGGCTCGTCAAGAATATATAGCGACCCCACCAGGCTGCTCCCCAGCGATGTGCATAAGTTGATGCGCTGGCTCTCTCCACCAGAAAGAGAGTTTGACAGGCGGTTTAGCGTGAGATAGCCCAAGCCTACGTCTAAGAGCAACTGTAGCCTGCGCCTGATTTCCAAAAGCAGACGTCTGGCTATCTCTTCCTCATGCTCAGAGAGTTGCAAATGAGTGTCAAACCATTCCTTTAGCCTCACTACAGGCATCTGCACCAAGTCAGTTATGCTGTACCCGCAAATCTTGACATACTCAGCCTCGGGCTTTAGCCTGGTGCCATGACAGACCGGGCATGTCGTCTTGCCTCTGTAACGGCTCAACATCACCCTATACTGTATCTTGTACTGGTTCTCCCTTACCATCTGAAAGAAAGAGTCGATACAGGGCTTGTCGCGCATAGGCAGGCTGCCATCACAGGGCAAGCCATGCCAAAGCCAGTCACGCTGTTGCTGAGTAAGGCTATAATAAGGTTCAAAGATGGGGAAGTCGTCGTTGGCTGCATGCTGTATGAACCAGTTTTTCCATTCGCTCATCTTCTCACCATGCCAGGGCATCACACAGCCATCGTAGACAGAGAGCGACGTGTTGGGTATGACCAGATGCTCGTCTATGCCTATCACGCTGCCGAATCCCTGACACTCAGGACACGCACCCATGGGAGAATTGAACGAGAAGGTCTGGTCGGTAGGTTCCTCGAAAGTCATGCCGTCAGACTCGAACCGAGTGCTGAAATCATACCTCAAGCCCGACGGCAGCACTACCAGGCTAAGCTGTCCACGCCCCTCGAAGAAGGCAGTCTCGGCAGAGTCGATAAGGCGGGAAACAGTGTCCTTGTCGTCGGAAGCCGACAGGCGGTCTATAACAAGATGAATATCGGCGCCCCCTTCGGCATGCCCATCCAGCCAGTCGTCTATCCTCAGGACTTCGCCCTTGAACCATATCCGGCTATAGCCCTGAAGCAGACAAGCCTTTAACTGCTGCTCAACACTGCGCCCTTGCTGTACTACGAGCGGGGTGACAAGCAGGAACTTCGTCCCTTGCGAGAAAGACATCACCTTGTCCACTACATCGGCTGTGGTATGCTTCTTCACGACCTCACCCGATATGGGCGAATATGTCTTACCTATTCTTGCAAACAGAAGGCGCAGATACTCATATATTTCTGTCGACGTGCCTACCGTTGACCGAGGGTTGCGAGCTATTACCTTTTGCTCTATGGCAATGGCAGGAGGTATGCCACGTATATAGTCACACTCTGGCTTGTTCATCCTGCCCAGGAACTGGCGGGCATAGCTTGACAGGCTTTCAACATACCTACGCTGCCCCTCAGCATAAAGTGTATCGAAAGAGAGTGAAGACTTTCCCGACCCTGAGACACCAGTGACAACAATGAACTTGCCATGAGGAAGTCGCACGTCAACATTCTTGAGGTTGTTTACACGTGCTCCTTTTATCTCTATATAGTCTTCTGCCATATATACAGGTCAATCAGATTCGCTTAAGGACAAGCAACAGATGATTCCACACCATCTGCACGGTAGGAATGTGCAGGCGCTCGTCGGGAGTGTGGACATCGCGCAACGTGGGACCGAAGCTCACCATGTCAAGTGCCGGATAGCGCTCACTGAAAAGGCCGCACTCCAATCCGGCATGGATGCCACGCACAATGGGCTCTTTTCCAAAAAGCTCTTTATAGGCTTCTACGACAGTATCGCGCAAATGGCTCTCTGCTTTCATCTTCCATGCAGGATATCCATCGCCACTCCAGGCCTCGGCTCCTGCCAGCTGGAAGACAGCACGGAAAGTGGCACACATGTTGTCAAGGTTAGACATCACGTTACTGCGCTGAGAGGAGAGTATGTTAATCTCTGATTCTGAGGTATGTACGGCTGCAATGTTCGACGAAGTCTCAACCATACCGTTCAATTCCGGATCTTGGCAAATAGCGTAAACGCCATTGTCTACTGCCTGCAAGGCCCACACGAAATCTCTGGCCACCTTACCGGCAATGACGGGTTGTGCATCAGTGCTCTCCATGGTAAATACCATACTCGTATCGGTAACGTGGAACTCGTCTTCTACCTGGGCGGCGAAGACGTTCCAGTCGGCCTTGACGTTCTCTTTGACATCTTGGGGAACAGAGATGACGAACTGACCGTCGCGGGGTATGGCATTGTGCAGCTTGCCAGAATGGAACTCAGCCAGGCACACACCCTCATAGCGGCTCATGGTCTGGAACAGGAAACGGCCAAGAATCTTGATGGCGTTGGCGCGCTTCTTGTTGATGTCGTCGCCAGAGTGTCCGCCACAGAGTCCCTTCAGCTGGGCACTAAGGAAGAAAGAGCCTTCTGGTGCCTGTTCACGCTGGAAAGAGAACCTGGCCTGCGTGTTGCGGCCACCGGCACAGCTGACAAATATCTCGCCCTCATCCTCAGAGTCAAGGTTGATGAGGTAGTCGCCTTTCATGAATCCGGGCTTCATGCCCTCGGCCCCCGACAGGCCCGTCTCCTCGTCACGGGTAAAGACACACTCCAATGGGCCGTGCTCTATGTCATCGGCCTCAAGAATGGCCAACTCGATGGCACAACCTATGCCGTCGTCGGCACCAAGAGTAGTACCCTTGGCCCTAAGCCACTCTCCATCTACGTATGTCTGTATGGCATCCTTGTCAAAATCGAAGTCCACATCAACAAGCTTGTCGCACACCATGTCCATGTGACTCTGTAAGATTACTGTCTTACGGCCTTCATAGCCCTTTGTGGCAGGTTTGCGTATTATCACATTACCTGTTTCATCAACATTGGTATCCAGTCCGTGACGCTTACCCCACTCCACCAGGAAGTCAATCATTTTCTCCTCATGTTTGGAAGGACGGGGAATTCTGTTAATCTTTGCAAACTGCTCAAACACAGATGCAGGTTTTAGGTCTATTTTATTCATTTTTAAATATAAAAT
>CAMYZK010000281.1 GCA_947303825.1 uncultured Prevotella sp.
TCTGTTCTGCTCCTGCTCGTCCTCCAGCAGTATATAGCCGTTGGGCAGGTGAACGCTGTTGAAGTTGTTCAGTAGCCAGTGACCCTCTGCGTCGAGACGCTGCTGTTCTACATTGTCTTGCCCTATAAGCCAACGCTGACGGAAGCTCAGGGCCCACACACGGTCGTCAGTCTCGGCAAAGCCAACAATGCTGAAGCGCTTACCCTTGAGAAACGGCGTGAACGTGCAACCGTCGAAGCGCACGAAGCCTGACAACGTACCTATATAAATGTACCCGCGTGAGTCTTGAAAAAGACGCTCGGTCTGCATCTGCGGCAGACCGTCCTGAGTGGTGTAGCGGCGGTAGCTAAGGCAGCTCTCTACCTGTGCATGTACCACCAATACTGCCGTAAGCATAAGGCAGAAAAACATAGCTCGCAGCAACCATGTTGAGTGTACTATATGTTTCATACATGCAAAATTAAATTAAATTTGAAAAACGGCCAAACAAACGCAGGAAAAAATATTTCCCCCTCCGCAGTTCATCAAAGAAAAGGGGCTGTTCGTCAAAATTACCACTTTTGCCTTGTTCTTTTTTTTCATTTTCGTTAATTTTGCAAAAAGAAACCTAAACTCTAAACTCACAACTCTAAATCAACAAGCCTCCCCAAACGACCAATCCCCCAAACGACCAATATAAACTCAAAACTTAATTAATTTATGAGAACACAAATTACTACTATTGCACTAGTGCTGCTGCTCACCCCCCTGTGGGCCATGGCGCAGTACTGGGAGAGCGGCACCACCAAGACCGGCTCGGTGTCGAAGAAAGTACACGATGTGTGGTACACCATTAGCCTGCCAGAGGATGGCGAGGTGAGTCTCACAGTGGAACCGCTGAGCAACATCAGCAGAGAAAACCTGACCATTTATGCCATTGTTGATGGCGAGAACGTGCAGCGCACCTTCCAATGGGTGGACGGCTCGGAACGCACGCTCACCTGTCCCAACATGAAGCCGGGCATCTACAAGGTAAAGATGAACGCCTCACCCAGAGACAACGATTTCAGCGGTACCTACCGCCTGACCTACACCTTTACGGCCCCGACGGTGAAGACCGACCCCACACCCAACGCCACGTGGCAGGACTGCCCCTTGCTGCAGGATGGCGTGACACTAGGCGGTCACTTGGGTTATGCCTATAGCAATCCCGACATCGACAACCAAGACTGGTTCAAGATTGAGGTACCCAAGGACGGTAAGGTACAGTTTGAATTTAGAAGCGCACCCACGCTCACCGCCGGCTATGTGGAACTCATGGCCGTCAATGCCGACGGCACCGACGTGATGCGGCGCAACGGCAAGTGGCTCGACTACCCTGACTCTACGCTGGTGTTCGAGGTGCCCAACTGTCAGGCCGGTACCTACTATTTCTCCTTGCCCCGTCGCGGAGGCTACGGCATCTATCATCTCACCTACCGCTTCATTCCACCTGTGACCGACAGCGACCCCGAGCAGAATGACACCTGGCAGACGGCTACGCCACTCGCTGACGGCGTGTTGCAAAACAGTCACCTAGGATATGCCTACAATACAAATACCGATATCAAGGACTGGTACTCAATAGAGGTGCCCGAGGACGGCAAGCTGACCATCGTGACACGCAGCTCCTCTACGCTCACCCTTGGCTATGCCGAGCTTTGTGCTCTCAATGCCGACCAGACCGACGTGCAGCGGCGCAACGGGCAGTGGCTCGACTACCGCGACTCCACCTTAGTGTTCGAGACGCCCAACGTGTCGAAGGGTACCTATTATCTCTATATGCCCCTGCGCTATGGCTACGGCACCTACACCGTTACCTCCTATTTCACCGGTCACAGCGAGGAGGCCGACCCAGAACCTAACGACGACTGGCAGGCAGCCACCCCGCTGAGACAGGGAGCTGCCGTGACAGGACAGCTGGGCTATGACTACAACAATACGAAGGACACTAAGGACTGGTACAAGCTGAACGTGCCCGAGGAAGGCAAGATTACGCTGACCATCAGCAGCGAGAAGACACTGACGCTGGGCTACGGCGAGATATGTGCGCCCAAAGCCGACGGCACAGGTACATTAAGACGTGAAGGCCAGTGGCTAGACCTGCCGGGTGACACGCTCACCTTCACCTTGAACAATGCCGCCGCTGGCGACTACTATCTTTACTTGCCCCTGCGAGGTGGCTACGGCACCTATTCGCTGCAATACACCTTCACACCGTGTGCCATGGCCAACGATGCCGAGCCTAACGACGAGTGGACCGGTGCTGCCGAGTTTGCAGCAGGCACCACGATGGACGCCCGCTTAGGCTACGACTACAGCTACTCGATGGACAACCACGACTGGTTCCGCCTCGACGTGCCAGAGGAGGGCAAGATTACGCTGACCATCTGCAGCGAGAAGACACTGACGCTGGGTTACGGCGAGATATGTGTGCCCAAAGCCGACGGCACAGACACATTCAGGCGCGAGGGCATGTGGCTCGACTATCCCGGCGACACGCTCACCTTCACGCTGAACAACGCCGCTGCCGGCGCCTACTATCTCTACATGCCGTTGCGGGGCGGCTATGGCGGCTACCGCATGACCTACACCTTCACCCCGTGTGCCATGTCCAACGATGCTGCCGACAACTACACGTGGGAGAAAGCAGCGCCTATAGAGCAGGGTACTACCAAGGATGCCCGACTGGGCTATGACTACAGCAACTCGAAGAATACGGAAGACTGGTTCCGCCTCGACGTGCCCGAAGAGGGAGCCATCACGCTGACCATCTGCAGCGAGAAGACGCTCATCATTGGCAATGCCTCCATCAACACGATTAAGGCCGACGGCTCCGGACTGACACAACGCACTACCCAGTGGCTCGACTATCCGGGCGACACACTCACCTTCAAGCTTAACAACGCAGCCCCCGGTGCCTACTATCTTTACATGCCGCTGCGTGGCGGCTACGGCGGTTACCGCGTGACCTACACCTTCACGCCATGCGCTATTGCCAACGACATTGCCGGCAACGACACGAAGGAGAATGCCACAACCATTGAGAACGGCACCACCACACAGGCCCGCCTGGGCTACGACTACAGCAGCTCGCTTGACAGTCAGGACTGGTATAAGTTCACCATGGAGGCCGACGGCAGCGCCTCGTTCATCATACAGTCGGAGAAGACGCTCACCATAGGCAATGCGCACATCTACGCCTTCAATGCTGACAGCACGGGCGTGGTTAGCCGCATCAGCCAGTGGCTCGACTATCCCGGCGACACCCTCGTATTCAAGAAAGACGACCTGGCAGCAGGCACCTACTACCTCTATATGCCCCATCGTGGCGGCTACGGCGGCTACACCGTGAAGAGCACCTTCACCAAGAACCCGTTCTATCAGGGTCGTATGGACAACACCAGCTTTGCCAACCGCATCGCCCTTGAGGAGGGTGTAGGCGTACAAGGCACCCTGGGCTACAGCTATCGTGGCAACGATGCAACCAATGAGGCATGGTTCGACCTGGGACTGATGCACGGCCGCCAGATTGATGTCTACGTTGACGTGGAGAGCAGCCACTCGCTGTCCATCGGTGTGGCAGCACTTTATAGGTATAAGGGCAACAGGGAGAATGGCGAACCCATACTGGAGCGCGTTACCGAAAACCGTCTGGAGCGCAGCTCGGGCACCATCTCTTATATTGACAAGAACAGCGAGGACAGCCACTACATCTTCTGTCTGCCCCGCTACAGCGGCTACGGCGGATACCGTGTCACCTTCGGCAACAAGAAACCGGAAGGCACCATCGATCTGGCCAGCACCACCGTCAGCGTGATGACACAGGGCCGAAACACCGTGCGCAAGGGAGTGCCCTGCGAGAACCCCA
>CAMYZK010000282.1 GCA_947303825.1 uncultured Prevotella sp.
CCCATGGGCACGTCGGCACGCCGATAGTGGCTCATGCCATCGCCCATCATCGTGGGAGCTACGCTCTCGGCCGAGAGGCTTACGCCGTACTTGTGGGCACATTCTGCTACTGTTGCAAAGAAGACTTCATTCTTCAGCTCGTCAATGGTCTGGCGCACATCGCGTAGCACCTTCTCGCCATTGGCCATAGGCACGCCTGCCATGACAGGCAGCAGTGGCAGCAGGTCGTAGCCGCGACGCCGCATGAACTCCTCGGGGAAGCTCTTGCTCCAGTTCTGTGAGCCGCACTCCCATGAGTCCACGTGCATATATTTCACAACGTTGCTGTGTGGTCGCTTCATGAATGCTCCGAACCAGTTGTCCACCTGTTTCCTTACGGCCTCAGCCGAGAACTTGTCGCACTCCAGACCCTTTCCGCCTCCTGCGGTGGCGTTGGTATGGCCGGTAGCGGTGTGCCCCATGCGCAGTATGCGCCAGTTGCCTTTGGGCAGGTCTATCTCAAGCAGGTCGCCAATCATCTTGGCACAGACGATGTCCTTTGTCTGCAGGTAGTCGCTGGCTGTCACCTCTTCCTTGGGTGTCTCTGGAGCGATGCGCCACACATAGCCTGCCTTTCCTTCCCAGTTGTCGATGAGGGGCAGGCTGCCCAGGTGTATGTTCTTCAGTCTGAGTACAGGCTTCCATTTGGCGGCATCCAGGTCTTCTGCCCCCGGCTCAGTACCCTCTGGTGTCCATTCAAATCGGAAAAACTTGGCTGTCGTGGGGGGGATGGAGAAGGTGGTATTGTAGCCGGTGTTCTGCCACCCCTGACGGGGAGGCGTGAGCTGTTTTACGTGACGGAAGGTGATGCCATCGTCGCTGGCCAAGACCTTCAGTCGCTGGCATTGGATGTTTGTGCCCGAGGGCTCTATCTCGATGTTGCGTATCAGCGTGGCCTCGTTTAGCTCATACTGAATCCAGCAGGGCTTGTCAGCGCAATAAACACCCTTGTCATTGATGGTCACCTCTTGAGAACAGGTGACTGAGGTTTTGAGGTTATGAGTTTCTGAGTTTCTGAGTTTCTGACTTCCTTTTTCCCCTCCCTTCCTTGGGGAGGAGTCAGGGTTAGGGTCAATCGGTATAGCATAGACTGCAATGTCCTCATAGTAGTCTCCATAATGCTGAGGCTTGTCCATGCGGAAATGTCGGAATCCTCCGCTTAGTATGGTGTCGCAGAAGACAATCTTCTGCATTGACTCCTCTGGCCTTATCCACGGCCCGCCGGCGAGTGCAAAGCCGTCGCACACGTGAATTCCCATCTGCAGCCCCAGTGAGTCGCTCTGTTGCATGGCATAGTCTACCATTTCCCAGAACTTCGGTGTGAGCTGCATCGCCTCCCCCTGATATTCTGGCCGTTCCTGTGTGCCGCGTATGGGCATGAGGTAACAGCCGCCAAGCCCCACATCCTTCATGCATTGAAGGTCGGCCTTGATGCCAGCCTTGCTCACCGCTCCGTACATCCAGTACCAGAATGTCCAGGGCTTCTCGCTATGAGAGGAGGACTCCCCTTGGTGAGGTAGTGAGGGATGTGATGATAACATCGCCACGTCTGGAAGAGGTAGTGATAGGGAATTGGTTGCACTTAATAGTGCAATTGCTAATGCAATGATGTGACTCTTTGATTTGTTCATGGCTACAAAGGTACGAATAAGTGAGCACAATACAAAACAAAACAGTGCTTTTTTGTTTTTATTGTCGAGCGAAAAGATCTTCGGAGACAGCCAAAGGTACTGCTTTTTTGCCAATAACGAAAGGTTGTGGCGTTAAAAGTGGCAAAATGCTGCGAAAAAAGCCTGTCTTTTTTTTTGTGGTTCATTTCTTTTGTGTACCTTTGCAAAGGAAGAAACTCACCAACTCATCAACTCATAGCTATGAAAAGATTATTTCTTATTTCGTTAGCAACCGTACTGATGTTCGTAGCTCAGTCTGCATGTGGACAGACCATACGCAACTCAAACTACTCGTCTGTGGCACGTATAGACAGCGACGGAACGGTGCGCAACAGCAACAACTCTACTATAGGATATATAAGTAGAGACGGCGACATACGCAACAGCAACAACTCTTACCTCGGGAAGATTTGCAGCAATGGTGATATTCGCGACCGTAACAACTCATATCTTGGCAAGGTGGGGGACGACGGTACGGTGCGCAACAACAACAATTCCTACGTGGGCAAGGTTGAGAGCGACGGCACGGTAAGAGACAGTAACAACCGTTCCATAGGCTATGCCAAGGGGGTGCCAGTGAGATATGCTGCGGTATATTTCTTCTTCAACTTCTTCTAACATCTTTCAATAAAAGCAGCAAACAGCTGCTTTTTCATTTTTTTAACATCGCATGGTGCAGGATTTTCCATGTTCTGGTGTTACAATAGCAGAAGTAAAACCAAAA
Source organism: uncultured Prevotella sp. (assembly GCA_947303825.1). Lineage (GTDB taxonomy): Bacteria > Bacteroidota > Bacteroidia > Bacteroidales > Bacteroidaceae > Prevotella. The sequence goes on from CAMYZK010000282.1 coordinate 2,434, forward strand.
CTAATTCAAATGATGAAAAAGAATATGTTACTATTGGCAGCCGTCATGCTGAGTGGTGCACAGTTGTCGTGCTCATCTGATAGTGAAGAGAACTTGGGTGAAGCCGAGAAAGTGGTGAACATGTTGTCGCAGTCGGAGCCGATAGTGCTGACGCAGGAGCAGAGACAGTTTGCCAACGACAACAACCACTTTACGCTGAACTTTCTGAAAACGGTAAGCGATGCTGATAAGAGCGGCAAGAGCTTCATATACTCACCGCTGAGCATCACCTATGTCTTGGGTATGGTGAACGATGCCGCAACGGGGCAGACCGAACAGGAGCTGGAGCAGACCCTGGGCTTCCACCAGGGAGGCATACAGGCTGTTAACGACTATTGTAGGAAGCTTGTTGAGGGTTTGCCGAAGGTTGACCCGCAGGTGACGCTCAACATTGCCAACGCCATCTTCCTCAATAAGGACTACACGCTGAAAGAGAAGTTCCAAAAAGACATGGAGACCTACTACGATGCCGAGGCCGAAGCACTGGACTTCAATTCATCGAAAACCCTCGGTCATATCAACGGCTGGTGCAAGGAGAAGACCAAAGGCATGATACCCACCATACTTAACGAGGTAAAGCCAGACATGGTGTCGTATCTGCTCAACGCCGTCTACTTCAAGGCCGACTGGACATCGAAGTTTGACTCGAAGAACACCAAAACAGAGACCTTCACCACAGAGGGTGAAAAGACCCAGCTGCCCCTGATGCGCCAGAACGTGCTCATCAGCTACATAAAGACTCCGCTCTTCTCGGCTGTCAAGATACCATACGGTACTGGACTATGGAACATGATGGTGCTGCTTCCTGAAGAAGGATATAGCACCGAAAGTGTCATCAGCCATTTAGCTGCATACGGCCTTGAAGGTGTTGAAGGAGCATACGGTGAAACGACCGACGGACTGGAGTCGAAGAGAGAGTATCGCTTCAGCCCCTACGAGGTAGATCTTAAGCTGCCACGTTTTGAGACCGACTCCGACACCGACGACATAAACGGCGGACTTATAAGATTGCTGCAGACGATGGGCATCCGACAGGCTTTCGATAGCGATTTTGCTCAGATTCCCAACATGTGCGACAATCCAGTCTATATCGCCATGATGAGACAGAAAGCCAAAATAAAGGTCAACGAGGAAGGCTCTGAAGCTGCTGCCGTCACTGTCGCCGGTATGGACAACCTCACTTCTATTGGTCCTGACCCCGTCTATCCCAAGGCCACCTTCCACGCCAACCGCCCCTTTGTATACATCATCAGCGAAGCTTCCTCCGGCGTCATTCTCTTCGTAGGCAAGTACACAGGATCCGATAATCCCCGATAGTAATGATAGCGCACTCGTTTTTTTACGAATACCATTTTAACGGAGCAAAACGGAAAAGTGGACAGGCT
>CAMYZK010000283.1 GCA_947303825.1 uncultured Prevotella sp.
CTATCTCGTCGTGGAAAGAGTAGTTGAGAAACAGCGTGCTGTCGGGCTCAAAGAAAATGTAGGTGCCGTTCTCTTCGGTTGTGGACTCAGTGATGTCTTCCACCAGCTTTCCTTTCTCGAAGGTGGCTTTTCTTACTTGTCCGTCGCGATAGCTGTGCACCTCAAAGCGTTTGCTAAGCGCGTTGACAGCCTTCACGCCAACACCGTTCAGGCCGATGGACTTCTTGAAGGCCTTGGAATCGTATTTGCCGCCGGTATTGAGTATGCTGACAGCATCAATCATCTTGCCCTGTGGAATGCCTCGCCCATAGTCACGTACAGACACACGCAGGTTGTCATCGACATTGACCTCTATCCTGTCGCCTGCATGCATCTTGAACTCGTCGATGGAATTGTCTATTACCTCCTTCAGCAGCACATAGATACCATCTTCGGCCAGCGAGCCGTCGCCCAGGCGTCCGATGTACATGCCTGGACGCAGGCGGATGTGCTCGGTTCCTGTGAGGGTTCTGATGTTCTCGTCGTTATAGTCTACCGGTGCCTGTTGGCTTTCAATGTATTCCAGTTCGTCTGACATATTTTTCAAGGAGTTTAAGAGTTCAGGGCAAGGAGTTTAGGAGATAGAGTGCGGAGCAAATTCTTAACTCTTAACTCTCGTGGACGTAGAGCTGCCATCCGAGGTACGACTCAATGGCCTCGTTGAGAATGTCCACCACATCGGTGCGGCACATGGCAACATGGTGTTCGAAACCGTTTTTGCAGATGTATTTCATCAGCTTCTGCAAGTTGTCCACTTGTGTCACAGCAATGCATCCGTCCATGCCGTATGGGTCGTTGGTTATCTCACCCTTGCCAAGGTAAGCCTTTATGCAACCCTTCGGGTCGTCGGTGCTGATGCGGAAGAAGGTGAAGGGGCCTTCCGATACCTTGGCGTAGACGGCACCGAAGGTGTTTATCTTACCCAGGGTACGTCCGAGCACGCCGAGTGGCCCTAGCTTCAGGTCGTCGTTGCCAACGAACTGTCGGGGGAAGTTGCCGCAGTGGGTGCATACGCACTTGTTGCGCTGCTCGGCAAAGTTGTTGTTCCAGTCGAGCAGAGCAGGGGCATTCTCCGAGGCCAGTGCCAGTGCATACATCGACACGGCTCCGGCAAGGTCGGTCTCGCAGGCGGCAGGAATGAGCTTGTCTGAGAGCATCGACATGGTGACACAGGCGGCGCAGCCGTAGTTCTGCTCCAGCGAGTCCCAGCACTGTATGCCTACTGCCTGTACGTCGTTAGCCTCTATCCAGTTCTCCACGGCTACGCCGAACTTGGCCTGCAGGTTGAGCTTTTCACGGTATGCCTCGGGCACCTTGGCATAGTGGTGTATGCGCTCGCACATAGCCTTGAATTTCGGGTCGTCGTCGCTTATCTTCTGTGCGGCGAAGAGAATCTCCGAGAGGTCGGCAGGTACCACGGTGATGCCAGCACGCTGCAGCAGCTTTTCGCTGGCGCGGCAGGTGTTGAAGCCCAGCGGTCGAGTGCCAATCTGACCAATGCGGCAGTGTCGCAGGCCGTTCACCACGCGGCAGATGGCGGCAAACCTCTTCAGGTCGGCCTTCAGCAGCGGGTCGTAGATGCTGTATGTGTGGAGCGTGGTGTCGGTGAAGGGAATGCCATACTGGTAGAGATTGTTGCAGACGCTGATCTTACCGCAGAAGGCATCGCGGCGGCTGTCGAGGTCTACCTTGTCGTTCTCGTCGTCGCAGGCCTGCACCAACACAGGCACGTTGAGGTCGGCATCACTGATGGCATTGATAATGCCTATCTCAAAGCCGAAGTTGGGCAGTGATACTACAATGCCGTCTATCTCGTCGCGGTGTTCACGAAACTGGCGGCTCACCTTCAAGCCGTCTTCACGGGTCTCTATGCTGCTACTGCCGGTAGGGGTGGCATCCTCGGGCAGGATGATGTACTCATAGCCCAGTTCGTCCATCGTCTTAAGCAGCTGTTTGCGCACGTCACGTGCCAGTTCTGAATTAAAATATGCTCTGGTGCCAATGATAATGCCAAAGCAAGTCTTTCCGTTTCTCATTTCTCTAAACTCTTAAATCTCAACTCTCAACTCTTCACTCAAAACTGCAGCTCCTGTGCTTTCATGAAGTCGTAGTGCAGTTCAATATGCTTCTCCTTGTCGTTGCACTTGAAGAAATAGACACCCTTGGCGAATACCTTGCTGTCTACGTCGGCAAACGGATGGTCAGGGGTTTCTTCATATCCGGTAGCCTTTATCTTGTCGATGATAGCATTATAGATGTTGGCATCGCTGACGATGATTTCGCCCTTGTCGTACATGTCGCCGCAGGGTCTGAAGATGATGGCGGCAGCCACGTCAGAGCCCTCCTCCGGCTCAATGGTGCCAGTGAAGTTTGTCTCGTCGGGGACGAACTTGCAGTTCTTCGTGGCAGTGATATCGTAAGCTCCAGACTTCGGAGCCAGCGTGAAGCCCTTGGCCGTCAGGCTGGCATCGATGGCCTTGCGGCTGTCGTCCCATACCTGTGATGTGGGGGTTAGGTTCTTGGTGCCCTGCTGGAAGTTGTCAACTAGCTTGAAGAATTCGTCTATTGAGGGGAATTCCTTCTCTACAATTGCAGTATAGTCGGTTGGCTCCTCTGTCTCTTCTGTTGTGCTGGCAGCGGGCTGACCGTTCTTGCAAGAGCTGAACGACAATGTAACGAGCATTGCTGTGAGCATGAAATAGATTTTCTTCATAATAATAAATGTTTGGGGTTATTGTTAATAGTATTTGTTCTAGCCAAAGAATGGGTTTGGATTGCAAAGGTAATAAACAATTCTTGTTTTTTGCTGCTTTTTACAAAAATTAATACGACACACCACCTCTCATGCCACCCTTCGATGTGTGGAGATGTGCACACCTGCAAAGTAAGCCACAACCCATATTTATCGTGTTGTGATGGTTAGCACGCCAGCAGAAAGCGTCGGAACGGAGAGCACTACATCCTCCTTGCTTTGGCAGGTGTCTCCTTCTGTCGTCGAGCTGCTTTCTATTCTTGCCTTCGCTTTCTTGAGGGCAACGGCATGCTTGTTCTCCATGCTGTTGGCTGCGGTGAGCGAGCCTGGGGCGTAATACTCAAAGACGGCATCCTTCACATCAGTCCAGTCGCCTTTGATGCGCAAGGTGGCAGGCTCATCGGTGGGGTTCACCACCTTTACTATCACGCCCGTTCCATCTTCCATCATCGTGGTGCTCACGCTCAGACGGCCCGTCTCACCACTGTAGGCCAGCCGGTACTTCGAGAAATGGTCATACCACAGCTCGGTCACCTGACAGTTGGGTGCCTTGAACAGGTCCTTGTAGTCGAAGTTGATGAAGGCGTTGTTCCAGTCGGGAGCATCGGTACGGCGCAGGAACAAGGCCGCAGCACCCATCGCCACCACATCGCGTGCCTCGCACATGTTGAGGAAGCCGCCTGCAAACAGGCCTGTGCGCCAGTCTATGCTGTTCAGGTTCCACTCCGAGATAAACAGCTTGATGTTCGGGTTAGGCCCGTCGGCTATCATCTTGGCATAGCGGTCGTACTGCTCTCCCAGACGTACCGGACCCGTTGCATAGCCACCCTGCTGCTCATAGTGGTGCAGGCTCAAGTAGTCGAAATAGTTGCCACTGCGCTGAATGAACTGCTCGTCCTCGCGGAATCCGCCGCAGGCAATGATCTTGATTGTGGGGTCTATCTTGCGCATGGCGGTGCTGAAGTCGCGCACGCACTTCTCATAGCGGTCGATACCCATCTCCCACATCTCAT
>CAMYZK010000284.1 GCA_947303825.1 uncultured Prevotella sp.
AACTTCTATTTCAATGCCGAAGCCGTAAAGGTACCTGGTTTGGACGGCAGTGGAAAGATGGGCAAGAGCGAGGGTAACTGTATCTACCTACGTGACGACGACAAGACCATCACCAAGAAAGTGATGCGTGCTGTTACTGACCTCGGTCCACAGACACCAAACAGCAAGAAACCCGAGAAGACCACTGCAAAGCAGATAACCTTTGAGAACAAGCATATACTAGACCAGTTGGCAAAGCCTACGGTCGAGTCGCGCTGGGTAAAAACCACAGACGGAGGGCAGATGCTATACTGGATAATACAACCCCCACATTTCGACCCGTCGAAGAAATATCCCACGTTGCTGTTCTGTGAGGGAGGACCGCAGAGTCCCGTAAGCCAGTTCTGGAGCTATCGTTGGAACTTTATGATTATGGCTTCGCAGGGTTACGTGATAATTGCCCCCAACCGCCACGGCCTGCCTGGGTTCGGACAGGAATGGCTGGAGCAGATAAGCGGTGACTGGACTGGACAGTGTATGAGTGACTACCTTACTGCTATAGACGATGCTGCAGATAATCTTCCATACGTAGACCGCGAACACCTGGGAGCTGTGGGTGCCTCTTTTGGAGGATTCTCTGTATACTATCTGGCCGGCCATCACGAAAAAAGGTTTAAGTGTTTCATAGCACACGACGGAGCCTTCAACCTTGCTTCCATGTATCTTGAGACCGAAGAGAACTGGTTTTCCAACTGGGAATATGACGAGGCCTACTGGCACCGTCCGCAGATGCCTAATGCCAAGAAGACCTATCACGACTCCCCACACAAGTATGTGGAAAACTGGGACACCCCCATTCTCTGTATTCACGGTGAGAAGGACTATCGCATCTGTTATACCCAGGGCATGCAGGCTTTCAATGCCGCCCGTATGAAGGGTCTGGAGGCCCAGTTGCTTATCTTCCCCGACGAGAACCACTGGGTGCTGAAGCCTCAGAACGGCATATTGTGGCAGCGCACTTACTTCAATTGGCTTGACAGGTGGCTTAAGAAATGAACCAATAATTAATGACACGTATGAAAAAGATAGTGCTTGCAATGGCTCTGGCAACTCTGGCAGCATGTAATGACAAACCTGCTCAGGGCAATGGAACGAGCCAGGACAACAATACAGAAAATTCGGACAGTCTGGCCAAGGCCGACAGTATTGCTCGTGCTGACAGCCTGGTAAAGGCCGACAGCACAGCACGTGCCGACTCAATAGCAAAAGAGTTATCTATAATGATGGCTATGGCCGACAGTGCTGCTCGTGCCGACTCGCTACTAAAGCTGGAGAGCGACATACTTGTAGAGAAGTATCTAGCCGACTATCTGAGATGCCTGGAGAGTATCAGAGAGATGAAAAAGGATGGCTTGGCAGGAACCAGCTCGTCTGCAATTAAACTGGCAGAGATAATAGACGAGACAGACAACAACCTGAGACGCCTGTGGAAGCAGATGACCAAGGAGCAACAAGAGGGCTACAGGATTATAGATGGACAGATTACCGACGAGCTGAAGGCTTGGGACTGAATAGTTGAAATAATTAAAACAGAAAATTGTGAATCAGGAAATAGAACGCAGGAGAACATTTGCAATAATATCACACCCCGATGCAGGCAAGACCACGCTAACAGAGAAATTCCTACTCTTTGGCGGACAGATACAGGTGGCTGGGGCGGTAAAGAACAACAAGATAAAGAAGACGGCAACGTCTGACTGGATGGAGATAGAGAAGCAGAGGGGCATTAGCGTCAGCACCTCTGTGATGGAGTTTGACTATTCTCCTGAAGGGAAAGATGTGGAATACAAGGTAAACATACTTGATACGCCGGGACACCAGGATTTTGCAGAAGACACCTTCCGTACGCTTACGGCTGTTGACTCGGCTATCATTGTTGTTGACGGAGCTAAGGGTGTAGAGACTCAGACCAGGAAACTGATGACGGTATGCCGTATGAGGAAGACCCCCGTCATCATCTTCATCAATAAGATGGACCGTGAAGGACGTGACCCCTTCGACTTGCTGGACGAGTTGGAACAGGAACTGGAGATAAAGGTGAGACCGCTGTCGTGGCCCATCAATCAGGGTGCCAAGTTCAAGGGCGTATATAATATATATGAAGAGAAGCTGGACCTCTTTACCCCCGACAAGCAGCGTGTTACCGAGAAGGTTGAAGTAGACATTAATAGTTCTGTGCTCTCCGATTTTATCGGAGAGACCGATGCCGTAAAGCTCCGTGAGGACTTGGAGCTCGTGGAGGGTGTCTATCCTGAGTTTGACGTGGAGGAGTATCGTGAAGCTAAGGTCGCCCCTGTGTTTTTTGGCTCGGCCCTTAACAACTTCGGTGTGCAGGAGCTGCTTAACTGCTTTGTAGAGATAGCCCCGTCGCCAAGGCCTGTGAAGGCAGAGGAGAGAGATGTCGTGCCCGATGAGCCTAGGTTTACTGGGTTCATCTTCAAGATTACGGCAAATATCGACCCCAACCATCGCTCATGTATCGCATTCTGCAAGGTGTGCAGTGGCAGGTTCCAGCGCAATCAGCCTTATCTGCATGTGCGACAGGGCAAGACATTGAGGTTTACTTCGCCCACACAGTTTATGGCGCAGCGTAAGAGCACCATAGAAGAGGCATGGCCTGGCGACATAGTAGGACTGCCTGACACAGGCGGACTGTTTAAGATAGGCGACACGTTGACGGAAGGCGAGCAACTGCATTTCAGGGGACTGCCGTCGTTTTCGCCAGAACTTTTTAAGTATATTGAAAACGACGACCCCATGAAGTCTAAACAGCTTCAGAAAGGTATAGACCAGCTGATGGACGAAGGAGTGGCCCAGCTGTTCATTAACCAGTTCAACGGAAGGAAGATTGTGGGCACCGTTGGACAGCTGCAGTTTGAGGTTATCCAGTATCGTCTGGAGAATGAGTATAACGCAAAATGTCGTTGGGAGCCTGTACACCTGTACAAGGCCTGCTGGATTTCCAGCAATGATAGTGAGGAACTAGAACAGTTTAAGAAGCGTAAGTATCAATATATGGCCAAGGACAAGGATGGACGCGATGTCTTCCTTGCCGATTCGGGATATATGCTACAGATGGCTCAGCAGGACTTCAAACACTTGACGTTCCATTTCACCAGTGAGTTCTGACACCTTATCTGGCCCCATAAAGAAGCGCGCGTATTATACATTATTATAATACGCGCGCTAATGATAGTACGATATACTCTCTTGTTAGAGTCCTAACAAGTTTAGTCCAGTCTGATTGAGGAATGGTTTGACTTTGTCTGCATTAAGAGAGTAGGTGGGAGTACCGGCAGCATAGAATGATATCTCGTATGGCTGGTAGGTAAAGGTCAGTCCATCGGCTGTTACATACGGTGCTTTTTCTGGCAGCTTTATGAAGTCTACATCTTCCTGTGCAATGACAAAGCTTTTCAAATCTTCGTCGGTGGTGACCTTCTCGCCGGAGCCCTTGCTGAAATAGGCTTTCAGTTCTTCCTTTGTGAGCTTGTTCCACTGTTCAGAGTCGGTATCCTTCATCATATCAGCACTGAAACGGCGTCCGTCCGACTTGCGGAAGGTAATGCCATAGAGACACTCTGTTCCGTGGGCTCCACCAAGGTAAATATAGCCCTCAAACATGAACGTTACCAGATTCTCTGTCTCATAGCCCTTGGTGACATTCATCAGGAATGACAAGTTTGGCATATCGGGTATGTCGCTCATGTCTTCGCCCTCTTTATACAGCTGTTCCTTATGAGCGTTACCGTAGAAGTCTATCA
>CAMYZK010000285.1 GCA_947303825.1 uncultured Prevotella sp.
CATCGGTACGTTGTTGTAGCGATAGCGGGTGATGCGGCGGAACTTGGCATCCTTGTAGAAGGAGTAGCCGCCTGCAGTATTTGAGATGAGAGAGAAGAAGTCCTCGTTGCCCAGATAGTTAATCCAGGGCCAAGGGGTCTGTGGGTCGGTGATGACATACTCACGGTGAGCATCGTCGAAATGTCCGTAACGTTTCTGTTGCATTGTTTAGGAAGTTTATGAGTTTTTGAGTTTATGAGTTTTTGAGTTTATGAATTTTTGAGTTTATGAGTTTTGGGGGAGTGTCACTTCACCATTTCCAGCAGCTTCTTTGAGGTGTTGTCGCCTTTTGCCGCATCTTCGCGCAGCTCCTTCATTATCTCCTCACCGTGCTTCTTGCTGGCGGCGGCCCGTTTGATATAGGTGCGTGCCTTCTTCTCGTCGGCAGGCACCACCTTGCCCTTAACGTATGCCCTGGCCATGCGATACTCGGCCTTGGCATATCCCTGCGCCGCCGACTTGGAATAGTAGCGGAAAGCCTCCTTCTTGTCTTTTGTCACACCATAGCCCTTGTCGTAGCAGCGCCCCAGCCGGTACTGCGCCTTCTTGTCGCCGGCGGCAGCGGCCTTGCGCAGCAGGGGGACAGCCTTGGCATAATCCTTGGCATCGTAGAGGGCCTTCGCCTCAGTGTAAATGTCTTTCGCGCTCTGCGCACTTGCTGCCACAAAGCCTATCGTCATGGCCAGCATCATCATTACTATTCGCTTCATCCTTCCTTGTAATAATATTGATTCTGATATTTTGCCTACAAATATACTGATTATCATTCTAGCTGCAAACTTTTTTGCCCTGCCGCCGCTTTTTTTTAAGTTCATTTAAGAAAAATTACTTGCAGGAATGAGAAGAAAATGGTTACTTTGCAGCGTTTTTCTTATTATTAACCTGTAAAATAGCAAAAACCATGAACAAAATCAAAGAAGCAGCCATAATTGCCGTAGGAATGGTGATTATGGGATGGACACTGAAGTGCGGCATTGACAATTTCGTCAACAAAGACCGTATAGTGACCGTAAAGGGTCTGGCTGAACGCGAAGTACCTGCCGACAGGGTGACGTGGAGCATCAGTACTACAGAGATGGGCGACAACCTACCCGTGCTTTATCAGCGTATCAGCGAACAAGCTGGAAAAATCAAGAACTTCCTTGTAACCAACGGTATCCCCGAGAGCGAAATTACCATCAACCCGCCTACGGTGAACGACCTGGAAGCCAACACCTGGAGCGAGAACAAGAAGAACTACCGTTACACAGCACATACCACCGTCACCGTCTACACCAACAAGGTGGAGCAGGTGAACAAAGTGATATACAAGCAGGGAGACCTCTTGCAGCAGGGAGTGGCCATAGAGAGCGGATCGCCTGACTATGAGTATGCTTCGTTCCAGAAGATGAAGCCGCAGATGATGGCCGAGGCCATCAAGAACGCGCAGCAGACGGCAGAGCAGTTTGCCGAGGCCAGCGAATCGAAACTCGGAGGCATTCAGACCGCAGGACAGGGACAGTTTGAGATTGACGACCGCGACCAGAACACCCCATACATAAAGAAGCTCCGTGTGGTAACCACTGTCACATATACGCTAAGATGAGTTAGGAGTTGATCAGGAGAGCAGCTGCGTGAGAAACACGTCGCTGAAGAGGATGAGCACGCTGCTCGACACCACAGCGTTGGTAGATGCTTTGCCCACATTTACCGAACCGCCCTCAACGATATATCCGTAGAAGGCCGGAACACTGGAGATGATAAAGGCAAAGAACAGGCTCTTGATGATAGACATCCACAGGAACCAGGGCACAAAGCTGTGCTGCAGGCCCAATGTGAGGTCGTCGGGGGGCATGATATGCCCTATGTATGCCGTGCCGTATGCACCTATTATGCCCATTGCCGACGAGAAGATGACGAGTATGGGCATGATGGTGACCATTCCGAGAATCTTTGGAAGAATGAGATAGCAAGCCGAGTTGATGCCCATGATGTCGAGGGCGTCTATCTGTTGCGTCACACGCATGGTGCCCAGCTCAGAGGCAATGTTGCCTCCCACCTTGCCAGCCAGGATGAGGCACATGATGGAGCTGGAGAACTCGAGCAGCATTATCTCACGCGTGGTATAGCCGGCCACCCAGCGCGGCATCCACGGACTCTCTATGTTGACCTTCATCTGGATACAGATGACGGCACCGATGAAGAAGGAGATGAGCAGTACGATGCCTATGCTGTTGAGGCCCAGCTGTATCATCTCTTTCACATACTGTTTCCAGAACATACGCATGCGTTCGGGCACACTGAAGGTGCGGCCCATGAGCTGCAGGTAGCGGCCCAGCATTGTAAGAGATTTGAACAACAGCATCTTCTGTACAGGTCTAGTTCCAGCCGGTAATCTTCTTTATCAAGGCAGTAAGCTGCTTGGCCATGAGCTCGTGCTGCTTGAGCGAGGGATGATAGCCTGAGCCGTAGCCCAGCGAACCATCGGCAGGAGTGAAGTCCAGGCGATACACCCCCTTGTCGCCGGCAGCCCTGGCTTCGCGTTGCACACGGTCCAGCGTCTGGCAGAGGTCGCGCAGCCGCTTGCTGTCTTTCTTCAGCATGGTGCCGGTGAGGAAAATAATCTTTGTCTTGGGATAATAGCCGCGCACGTCACGATAGAGACGCATGAAGCCCTGATAGAGCAGCTCGGTGTCGTAACCCGGGTTGGTGGTGTCGTTGGTACCTAGACCTATGCACAGCACGTCGGGGGTGTAGGTACTGAAGTCCCACTTCTCGCCAGTAGAGCCAAAGGTGACGTAGGGGTATAGGTCGGGCATCACATCCTTGTCGCCTTTGGGACTACCCAGACAGTTACGGTAGACACCTATGCCCGACCTGGCCACCACCATGCACTGTGCCCTGAGGTTGCGGGCGGTGATGGCGTCATAGCTGTAGTACCAGTTCTGCACGTCGGGAGTGGCATTGACCTTGGGGCCCTCGGCCTCGTTGCCCAGACCGCATGTTATAGAGTTGCCTATGAACTCCAGCCTGCGCTGTGGCAACAGTGGCCGGCGCAGGGTTTTCTCTCCCTCGTCGAGCACGAAGCCGTAGAACCGTGGCTGGTTGTTCACTCCCTCGGTAACCGATGTCACGCAGATGCTATGCTCGCCAGGAGCAAGGCCGTGTGCCAGCATCACCAGCGAGTCTTCCTCGCTGCTAAGCACCTTGTAGGGGGTGATGCTGTCTATCTCTACCATATAGTATCCGCTGCCTGGCTTCATGAGCATATCGATGCCCGTGCCCGTGAAGTTGCAGCGTATCTGCACACCAGGATAGGTGTAGCGGGCATACCCGCCCTGACTCGTGCTTACACGGCCGGTGTAGACAATGCTCTTGTCGGTAGCCGGAATCAGATTTACAGGGTTGGCGGCAGCAGGCTCGGGTTTGACAACAGGCTGCGCCTTACATGCAGCCATGGCCACCATGCAGAACATGGCAGAGGCCAGCTTTATTCTTGATATGTTGTCAGAACTGGAAATAGAGGAACGGCTGCACACTCTGCTGACTGAACTCGATGACCAGCTGCAGGCAGACGATGAAGAGCAACAGCTTGGCTATCCACGGCAGCTTGATGAAGTACAGCTGCATGCGCTGGTAGGCACGCTCGGGCAGCAGATAGCTGAGGCATACCAGCAGCACCATGATGCACCATGCCCGACGCACACTCCAGAAGGGCGACAGGTAGGCCCAGTCGAAGTCGGAGAACACCTGATGCCACATGGTA
>CAMYZK010000286.1 GCA_947303825.1 uncultured Prevotella sp.
CCTTGAAGCCGACGTAGTATTTCTTGCTAAACCAGAGTCCGAGGCCGTATGCTGCTCCAAACTCGTGCTTGTTGTCTTGTATGTCGTCGAGGTCAATGTTCTCGCCGTCGTCACCGCCTACGGAGCCGAAAAGGTCGTAGCTGGCCCATACGCCTACGCTGAGGTCTAGTGCAACATTGTCGCTGAAGCTTGGCTTCCATCCGAAGATGACAGGCGAGAGCTTCGCCGAGTTAAGGCCTACCTTGACATCGCCCTGTTCCAGTTGTCACCTACTTCTGTGAGGTTGACTCCCCTTGACGACAGCCCAGCCTCCAGTGCGTAGTAGAAACGGCTCTTGCCCAGCGGGAACTGGTGGCCGATGGTCAGGCTGTATCCCAGCCGAGGGTCGAAGTCGTAGTAGTCCTTGTCGCCCTGTATGCCATCGCTGTAGAGTCCAGCACCGATATAGGTCACTGGCTCCATGGCCGTGCGTACTTTCTTAGGTTTTTTTTGCTTGATGACTGTCACTTGTGAGGTCTTCGACGACACAATCTGCGCCTGTGTAGCTGTGCCTATGCACAGTACGGCAATGAGTAAGATGAGTTTTTTCATGCTTTTTTTCTTTATTGTTGAATGTTTTCGTTAAGACGGATGCCCAAAGCTATGTTTGCATGAGCTTAGGCAGGCTAGAAAAGGTGGGATGGAATCCAACGATTTGTGTCCTATTTTCTTAGGAACGACTTCGTGTCGTTCTTTATCACTGGTGCCACCTTGTCTGCTTCCGTCTGGTTGGTGTATTTCTCCACCTGAATCCACTTCATGTCCTCGTCGGTGGCTGTCTTCCAGTTCTTGAAGACAGCGGGGAATCCGATGACGGTGATGTTCACGTTGTTCGGGTCGCTGCTTGTCGTGTCGAACATGATGTTGAACGTGGCTCCTACGATGACATCGCAGTCAATGCCTTTTTCGCGCAGCTGGCGTGCAGCGTCGTAGACGGCGTAGCTCTTCCAGTTGGTGGGGTTGCCCGCTGTGTGGGAATCTTCACCAGCACGGTCTGTCGTTTTGTGTTTGTCACCTCTAGCTCCACGGTCAGCGGCTTCACGTATGCGTTTGCCATTACGTCGAGCAGTCGTGCCTGCGTCTCTTCGTAGAAGAAGTGTGACTCCTTCTGTGCCATGGCCCCAGGTGAGCAGAGCATGAATCCCAGGGCAGCAACAACAATCTTTCTCATTGTCGTAATATTTTTGCCTATAGACCACCTGGATTCGGCTGTTAAAGTGTAAAGACCTAGATACTTATACAAAAAAGGCGTAGGTGTCTGTTCTTCTGCCCATCCTGGCACCTTGGGCCTTCGCATTGCCTCGCCACACAGGATAGACAACGCCAGTTAGCCCACGCCAGCACGTGCTATATAATAAATGAGTATTATATATACGCACCACGTAGACGCTTCGGTTGTCATCTGTCTGCTGTGGCTGTGAAGTTGCGAAGTTCAAGGTGCACAACGACAGACGTTCGAAAACGTCTTTTCTTAATAAGAGCGCTCGCCACCCACTTATGGACTAACAAGCGGTGCTGCAAAGATACGAACAAAAAATGAAACTGCCAAGCGTTTCGGCATTTTTTTAGGCCTTGCTAGGTAAGAAGGGGATAAGAGGGTATAGATAAGAGGGGGGATGATTCCAAAAACAAGGAGGCCGTTTGCGAAAAAACACTTCTCTATTTCAGAAAGCAGAAAGTCTTTTCGTAAACGGCCACTATTATTTTGGCTTGTTTTCCTACCTCGTTATTTCAGTTATTGCCTTGCCGGTGCAAGCGTTGGGTTGCTGTATGTGGAGCAGTTGGCAGACGGTGGGTGCTATGTCGGTGATGCTTACCTCGCGCGATGTTGCCCCGTGCTTTACGTTCCATCCGTAGAACAGGCATGGTATGTGTGCGTCGTAGGGGTTCCACTCGCCGTGTGTCGTTCCCGTTGGCGACGACCATGGGCCGTACTCATAGAATCCTGGTTTTGGGAAGTAGATGATGTCGCCGGAACGTCCGGGGTAGTAGCCCATCAGGGCGCGGTCGCGCAGCAGTGGTGGCAGTGCGCTGGTGGCGAGGTCTTTGTATGCTGCGGCGAAAATCACGTCGTCCTCTTTCTCTATCTCCCACAGCACTTGGTGCGCCATGTCGGCAGTGATGAGTCCCCGCTGGCGTATCATGTTCCAGTCGAGGAAGATGCGGTAGTCCATAATGTCTCCTATGCACCCTCGTCCGTCGCCCATGTCGTTCTCCAGTGCCTCATAGATGCGCTCTTTCATCTCTCCGCTCTTCCAGGGTCCGGCAGCCAGCTTGTGCTCCTGCATGAACTGCCAGTTGTGTGCGGCAGCGTGGTCGGCAGTGAGGAAGAGCAGGTACTTGTCTCTGCCCACCTGGTCGTCGAGTGCTTTCAGCAGCCGTGCCAGGTCGCGGTCCAGTTGCAGGTAGGCATCGTCGGTGTTCTTCCCGCGCGTACCATATTTATGTCCTATGAGGTCGGTCTGTGAATAGCTTACGCAGAGCATGTCGGTCTGGTCGCCCTTGCCCATCTGCTCGTTCCTCAGTGCGGCAATGGCCATGTCGGTGGTGATGGTGCCGCACAGCGGATAGAGGCCGATGTCCTCGCCCACCTTCTTGAACTCCTTGTTCCTGGCTAGCTGCTTGTTGAACTCCGTTACCCACTTGGGCAGTTTGTCCATGTAGTATGTCGATGTGATGAAGCAGCGGTTCTTCAGGTCGAGCCAGTAGGCAGCGTTGGCCGAGTGTCCTGCTGGCAATATGGCGGCACGTTCTTTGTAGCTCACTCCGATGACCTTCGACTTGAAGTCGGTGTGTAGTCGCAGCTGGTCGCCTATGGTTGTTGCCACCATGTTGCGTGGTGACATCATACCCTTCTTATTGTCGCTGCCCACGGGTTGCACCGTGGAGTCGGCACAACAGTAGGTTTTCTTTCCGTTGATGTAGAAGTTGTTGCCGCAGATGCCGTGGAAGGCCGGCGTCGTGCCGGTGTAGACCGATGCATGGCCTATAGCTGTTACTGTGGGCAGATAGTTGATGAGGCAGTTGTCGCACGAGAACCCTTGGTTGATGAGCCTCCGGAAGCCGTCGTTGCCAAACTTGTCATAATATCTCGAAAGGTAGTCCCAGCGCATCTGGTCTACTACGATGCCCACCACCAGGCGGGGCTTCTCTCCGAAGTGTGCCTGTGCGCTGGCCGTGAGGGCCAGACACCATAGCAGCATTGCTGCAAACATTCTTTTCTTTGCAATTGTTGTTTTCATATTTTTCTTTGCAATTGTTGTTTTCATATTATAATATGTGTTAGCGATTTAGGAGTTAAACGAGTTAATACCATTACTTTCAAACAATATTTCTACCAGTTGTCTGTGCGGAAAGAGCTGACGGGCAGTCCGTCGTGCATGAGGTCGCCCACCACCCAGTCCTTGAAGGCGTAGCGCACGGCAACGGGGTGGGGCACCTCTTTGCTGCATACGTAGACGCGGTTGCGGTTTGTCCATGCCTCAGCTGAGTGGAACACGCGGTCTTCCCCGGCAATCTCGAAGTTTGTGCTTCTGGAGCCGTTCTCGAAGTATACCCATTCCTTTGAACGCTCGAAGGCTACTACGGCAGTGTCGCCCTTGAACTCCACGCTGCTATAGGCCGCAAAGTCGGGTAGTCCCTTTACTTCGTAAGTGTTGCCAAGTGCTAGCAGAGCCAGGCGCTCTCCTGCCAGGCGTTTCTTTCGTGGGTGTATGACATCTTTGATGCCAGTATCTATG
>CAMYZK010000287.1 GCA_947303825.1 uncultured Prevotella sp.
TATTGTATACGGCATACAGTGGACGCGCTTGGTAGAGGGGCGAGTTGAGCTGCTTACACCCAATGAACGAAGGGAACGACACGAATTGTACGGTTTCCGAACTCTTTGTGGGAGTGAGATAGCTTGTTGCAACCATCTGTCTGTGAGGGTCGTAATTCCCTATGTAGCAGGCTGTAGACTTCATCTTCTTAATCATCTTGCTGAAGTCTATACTCATGCCGTTGAAGCCGATGGAGCTGGCGAGATAGCCTACCATCGCACCTACTGCCACCACCGATTTCTGGTCGTAGAAGTACCCTCGACCGTCGGCAAATGGGAACCATGTGCCTACGCGGTAGTCGTTGAGTCTTATCAGACGGTCGGGTGAGATAGGTATGTACTTGATAAACAGTTCGGTAATAGGGTCGAGCGAGGATGGACGTCCAGCAAGTATAAGTATGTCACAGTGGTGGGCATAAAGCACAACAGAGAGTTGTCGCATTAGAGGCTCCATGGTGTTCTTTACCACCTTTGACACTTCCTGTGGGTCAAACCACCAGTTTATTTCCTTGAAGCTGAAGCCAAAGTGATGCTCAAAATACTCCATAAGGTAGCTGGCGGGCTCAAGGTTTTGGAAAATGTCGGAGTAGGTATATAGCTTCGATGGACGCTTCATTCTTAGCAAGTCCATAAACATCTGAGCTATGGGGAGCGAAATCTGTGTGTTAAAGTCTACACGACAGCGGCGGTCCTTGTAGCTCATCATTGTCGAGTCATAACCGAAGAAGTCGCGAAGCAGAATTGAGACAAACTCTTTCAACAGCATTGACTTGCGTTCTGGGTTTTCAGTCTCATTTATGATGTCGTTAACTTTGTCTTGATAAACCTGGTTGTCTTTCAGGCATGGGAGCTTCTGTAGCTCTTCGTCGGTCATTGACTTTAGCCGGGAATGCAGGTTGTAGTATATGTTGCTTGGTTCATGAGGCTCCTTGCCTTGAATCCATGTTTCCCTGCCTTCTATTATTATGTTTTGTATGATGTTATGCAGTATCTCGTCGCCTGCCAGATAGAAGCTGTCCCAATAGAGTGGGATAGGGGTGAGAAGGCTGCTTCCTTCTCCCTTGTACTGGTACGAGCAAATCATCATGTCGGTGGTGCCGGCTCCTATGTCTATAGAGCCTATTGTCAGCGACTTGCCCTCATATCCGTCTTCCTTTTCTTCAGGTCTTACATGACCTTTCAGCTCAAAGAACTTGTGTATCTGACCTCTGTATCGCTGGGCTATCTCTGCATAGAGGTAAACCAACTGGCAACATGAAGCCTCGTCAAAACTCCACATACGCTTGTCTTCTGTGTCTTCATCGTCTTTTATCATCAGAGACTGCGAAGTGGGAGTTACCATGGGCAATTCTTCTGGTTTGCCGTCTAACCGTAGGCGAGACAACCCAAATTCTTTGATGGTTTGTTTCAGGGCATTAATAGCGTCCTCTGCACACTTGCGTAGCTTTACCTGTTCCTTTACGGGCATTGCCGTGGGGCAGGTCAGAATAATGTTGCGAAGCTGACGACGGCAGTCCATATTGCCGTGCTTGGTGCGGAACTTTATTGAGTTTATCTGGGCGTGTGCCTGCTGGAATATCTCTAGCAGCACAAAGGTCATAAGGGACGATCGTGAGTAGTTTGCACCGTCGGGGTTGTCATTGTGTCCGTTTTTGCCAATGTAGTTGCCCGAATGGTCGAAGAGATCTGACAGGCCTGAAATGTAAATATTGTCAGCAAGGCGTATGTTGTACGGGTCGTCAACAGTGTTGAGAAATTCCCACTTGCCGTCAAAGGGCTTCTCGTCCCAGAGATAGCGTTTCGGACTGCTATAATTAGTTGTACGCGCACTAAGACCCTCTTCTTCCAGAGAGCGGTAAACTAGTCTGCGTGCCTCGTCGCCTATGCGTACAAATGAATACCATTCAAAGGCATCGTCGTCAAGTACTATGTCATTGCCGAAGTCTGCCTTTCGGAAGGCAAGACGCATGTCGAACGATTTTTCGTAGGACATCGACGGGTTGCTCATGTCACGTATTTCTAGCATCATGGCCTTGGTGAAATCGCCTTCCTCAAACAACACTCCACATGTGCGAGAATTTCCAATGTCTAGTACAAGGTCTACGTCTATCTTGTTTTCTCTGTTGTTGTGGAGAGTGACTTCGGGGGCGGCGCCGATACAGCGGATGAAGTTTACAAAATAAATATAGTAGCCTATGTATTTGTGTGAGGCATTGCGGTCTCGTTGGCCAAGAACAGAGGAGATGTAGTCAGAAAAGGACGAAAAAAATGGGCTGCACGACATGAAGTCTATCAGCTGGTCGGCACGATTACAGATGCTGTATTCCTTTGAATTCTTCTCATCGTCAAAGAAATATGGACGTTTGTAGTGCTCAGCCGTACAGTTTTCGTTAAAAGGAATACTGTTACTTACCTCGGCCAAGGGGTCGTTGTCGCCAAGGGTGGTGTCGAATGCCCATATAAACCTGTAGCGGTCATAGTCTTTCTTGCTTCCCGGGCCAATGCGTTCTATCTTCATGCGACACCATGTATATGGGTCACCGCTCGTTATGCCATTGTCGGATGTCTCAAACATTGGCATAGGAAGCCACTTGCCTAGCAACAACTCAAAAGCAGTGTTGATGCTCCCGTCATAGCTGGACTTGACGCGATAACCTCCCAAAGAGTTGATGTTGAAGATTTCCGGGTCGCCGTCTTTATATGTCGAAAAAGAATCAGTTGGCTCGTCACGCTTCATCTTCATTAGGCCCATGTCATCCAGAGCCTCGCGGCCATCTGGCAGAAGCTCTATCTTGTCGCTCTGGCGTAGTTCACCCATAGGTATATATACTCCCTCTTGACTATGATAGAAAAGCATGTCGAAAATCAGGTCACCTGACAGAAAGTCAGCTGTTTCGCAGAAAGAATACTTTAGCATCCGCCCATTTGATAATGTCAGTTGGTCTGAAGGGTTGAATTCTTTCTCTGTGGATATGAATTGTATTCCACTGTTTGCAATTAAATGTTCCATCGCTTATGGGTTGGTTTGTTGTTATTGATTTCGTAAGGTGTTTTGATTGTAACAGGTTTATAGTCCCAACAATTTGAAAGTGCAAATATAGTGTTTTTTGATTGTTCTGGCAAATTTTCGTCACTTTTTTTTATTTACAATCGAAAAGTAGTGTGAATTATAACTGCGATTATTTGGCTGACGTGGGATTCCATTTTCAACCAAACACGCCACAATGTCCGACTGATGCCAACATTGCCCGCCTCATACAACAGAAAGAGCATGTTCCGGAACGATTGAACTTGTCCCTTCTATATATAATAAATGTATATAACATCCTTTTTGTTAATAAAACAAAAATCAAGTGGTCGGTAACAAAAACAACTGAATTAATTTTTCTATACATGAAAATTTGTTTTTACCTTTGCATCCGCTTTTGAGGCCAACGTTCTCGGAAGTGAGAAGGAAAGAGTTCTTTGAAAGTTTTACATAGACAGAAAAAGTAGTACAAGAAGCGAGATGGCTGCTGTGCCCTGTTTGAGGGACTGAGGGTTCTTATGAGTTCTCCGGTGGTCATCTTGGGTATGTAAACGAACCGTC
Organism: uncultured Prevotella sp.; assembly: GCA_947303825.1. GTDB lineage: Bacteria > Bacteroidota > Bacteroidia > Bacteroidales > Bacteroidaceae > Prevotella. The sequence goes on from CAMYZK010000287.1 coordinate 3,629, forward strand.
AATGCCGGTCTGCGTTGTCAGTCCGGCTTTGTTTAGAGGTGCAATGAGTTTACCAGGTACTCAATAAAGGATAGTTGTTCTGAGACAGAGACAATGATTGCTTTACAAGTCATCCGTCAGCGG
>CAMYZK010000288.1 GCA_947303825.1 uncultured Prevotella sp.
TCTGGCAGTTGCCCTTGAGCAGGTCTTCGCGGGTCATGCCCTCCTTACGGGGAGCACCGCCGCTGGAGATGATGTACTTGGCGTCGCGGAAAGCCTCCTCTGCATTGGTAGTGGCGGTGATGGTAGCCTCGTCGAAGCCGCTCTGACGCATCTCCTCGGCCACACCCTCGGGTGAGAACACATCATACAGACAGAGATTGCTGGTGAGACCCATCATTAGTGCGCTCTGGGCCATGTTTGAACCTATCATGCCGGCTGCGCCGACAATGACAAGTTTGTCGTTTGTCAAAAATGCCATAGTTAATTGCTATTTTTTCTTGTTTATTATGATTGTGTCTTTTCGACCGCAAAGTTAATAAAAAACGAAGGAAGGAAGAAAAACAATTTGCCATTTTTCTGAGTGGAATGATATTTTTCGGAATAAAAATTCCTTTTTCCATTTTATTTCGTATCTTTGCAAAGTGGAAATTACAAATAACAAAGTAAAGCATGACCAATACTATTTCTGAGAGGCTGTCAGAGCTGCGCAACCTGATGAGCCGCGAGCATCTTGCAGCGTTTGTTTTCCCCAGCAGCGACCCTCACCAGAGTGAATATACTGCTGCTCACTGGAAGGGTCGCGAGTATATAAGCGGCTTCAACGGTTCGGCAGGCACAGCCGTCGTTACCATGCACAGTGCCGCCCTGTGGACCGACTCGCGCTATTTCCTGGCTGCCGAGGACCAGCTGCGCGGCACCGAGTTCCAGCTGATGAAGCTGAAGATAGAGGGCACGCCCACCATTGCAGAATGGCTGGGACAGCAGCTGAAGGAGCATCCATTCTCAACCGAAGTAGCTATCGACGGCATGGTGGCCTCGGTCAATGAGGTGCGTCAGCTCGTTTCGGAACTGAGGGCAGAGGGTGGGCTCACGCTGCGTACCAATCTCGATGCCCTGCGATACATTTGGCACGACAGGCCAGCCATTCCCCTCGACAAGGTAGAGGTCTATCCGCTGGAGTATGCCGGTGAGACATGCGCCTCGAAGCTGGGACGAGTGAGGAAGGCTCTAAGAGAGCTGCATGCCGACGGTATGCTCATGGCATCGCTCGACGATATTGCTTGGACGCTCAACCTGCGGGGCACCGACGTACACTGCTGTCCTGTGTTTGTGAGTTATCTGCTTGTCTCTACCACCTCTGCCACATTATATATAAATAATGAGAAACTCACCGAGCCAGTGATGGCCTATCTGCGTGAGAACGGCATAGGAGTGGACGACTACGCCAATGTGACTTCCGGGCTGAAAAGCTATGGGGAGTATAACATACTGATAGATCCCGACGAGGTGAGCCACACGCTGATGAAGGCTGTGACGTGCAAGGTGGTGGAGGCCGAGTCGCCCGTGAAGCGCATGAAGACCGTCAAGAATGTAGTGGAGCAGGGGGGATTCCGGCGGGCTATGCTGCGCGACGGCATTGCCATGGTGAAGTTTCTGCGGTGGCTCTCCGACACCATTGCGGTAGCAAACTCTCAACTCTCAACAAAAGTCTCTCAACTCTCAACAAAAGTCTCTCAACTCTCAGAGGTGTCTGTTTCAGACAAGCTCGCAGCACTACGCGCAGAGCAGCCGCTGTTCCGCGACATCTCGTTCGACACCATCGCCGGATATGGCGAGCATGCCGCAGTGGTACACTACGAGCCTACGGCCGAGACCGACATACCGCTGAAGCCCGAAGGCATGCTGCTGCTAGACAGCGGGGCACAATACATGGACGGCACTACCGACATTACCCGTACCATTGCCCTTGGACCGCTCACTCAGGAGATGCGCCATGTCTACACGCTGGTGCTGAAAGGACATATACAGATAGAGATGGCACGCTTCCCCTCTGGCATCAGCGGCACACAGCTTGACGTGCTGGCTAAGCAGGCCATGTGGCGCGAAGGCCTGAGCTACCTGCACGGCACCGGACACGGCGTGGGCACATACCTCAATGTGCACGAGGGGCCTCACCAGATACGCATGGAGTGGAAACCGGCACCACTGGTCGAGGGTATGACCGTGACCGACGAGCCGGGCATCTATCTGGCAGGACGCTTCGGCGTAAGGATAGAGAACACCCTGCTCATAGTGAAAGACCGGGAGACGGAGTTCGGACAGTTCCTGCGCTTCGAGCCGCTCACGCTGTGCCCCATAGACATGCGACCCGTCATCTTTGAAGAGCTGACTGCCGAGGAGCTGCAGTGGCTGGACGACTATCATGCCTTGGTCTACGAGAAGTTGTCGCCGCACCTCAACGGTGACGACTTGGACTGGTTGCGCAAGAACTGTGCTTCACACCAGGAATGGGCAGGGCGGCAGTAGGCAGAAAAAAAGCAGAAAAATGCTTGTCGGGCATAAATTCATCACTCCATTTTTTTTCACTTTCATTTTTTTTATTAATTTTGCAGGCGTAAAAGCAACATTTCATTAACCAAATAAAAAAACAAAATCATGAAAAAGCTTCTAGTTGCAATCATGGCGGTGCTCATGGCAGCACCTTCAGTGGCCCAGACGGGCAGTGGCGGTTTCACTTTCAGTGAGAGCTCAGTGTATTATGGCTTGCGTCTCGGTGTTAACTTCGCCGGCATTGGCGGTGACTATGGCGACCATATTGACCTCGGCACCAAGACAGGTATGAACCTGGGAGCTGTCGTGGGTCTGCGTCTTAGCGAGACAACGCCCGTATTCTTGGAGAGCGGCCTTTACTACACCGAGCGTGGTGCCAAGAAAGACAAGGCAAAGGTGGGTCTTACCTATTTTGAGGTGCCTCTGCTCATCAAGTACGGCATTCAGGCTACCGACGACATCGCCGTCCTGCCTTACGTTGGCCCTTACTTCAGCTACGGCATAGCCGGTAAGTTCAAGAATCCTTCAGAAATCGATGAAAACGGTAATGGCTACAACCGCTCGTCTTATAAGCGCTTCAAGCACTGGGACATGGGCTTTAAGGTTGGCTGCGGTGCTGAGTACAACAAGCTGTATGCAGAGCTGGGCTATCAGTTTGGCGTGGCCAACATTGCCAAGGAGAACCCCGCCGACCTTGATGCCAGCGGACATGCCCTCTATTTTAACATTGGTGTCAACTTCTAATAGAGCTAGACCGCAACGATTATGAGTACAGGTAATGTGAGGCCGGAGACGATGGAGCGAATCACCACTCCGGCCTTGGCTCAGAAATTCATTGACGAGCAAATAAAGGAGCTCAGAGCACAGATTGGCGACAAGAAGGTGCTGCTGGCACTCTCGGGGGGCGTTGACTCTTCGGTGGTGGCTGCACTGCTGATAAAGGCAGTGGGCAAGCAGCTGGTGTCGGTGCATGTGAACCACGGACTGCTGCGCAAGGGCGAGCCCGAGCAGGTGGTGCGTGTGTTCCGCGACGAGCTGAACGCCAACCTGGTATATGTCGATGCTACCGACCGTTTCCTCGACAAGCTGGCCGGCGTGGCCGACCCCGAGCAGAAGCGTAAGATCATCGGTGCCGAGTTTATCCGCGTGTTCGAGGAGGAGGCCCGCAAGCTGGAAGGCATCAGCTTCCTGGCACAGGGCACCATCTACCCCGACATCGTAGAGTCGGGACCTGTGAAGTCGCACCACAACGTGGGGGGACTGCCCGAGGACATGCAGTTTGAGCTGGTAGAGCCCATCAAGCTGCTCTTCAAGGACGAGGTGCGCGTGGTGGGCAAGGAGCTTGGCCTGCCCGACAATATGGTGTTCCGTCA
>CAMYZK010000289.1 GCA_947303825.1 uncultured Prevotella sp.
ACTGATAAACAAATGAAAAAAACAATTATCAAGACCCTTTCTTTCATGGTCGTAGCACTGCTTATGACCTCGTGCAACAAACAACCTTCAAAAATGGACAGCGAGAGCGTAGCCTCGGGAGCCGATTATCCCAGTCAGGGTATGCGCATAGCATATATTGAGGTGGACTCCATCATATCTCAATATGAATATGCAAAAATAATGAAAGACTCTTTAGAGAAGATGAGGGCCAACGCAACGACAGTACTCAGCAACAAAGACAAGGAGTTGGAACGCTCTGCCAACAGCATACAGTCGAAACTTCAGAACAACGGCTTTCAAAATGAGCAGCAGTACAAGAATGCCATGAGCGCATTCGAGCAGGAGCGCAACAACAGGGTGGCCCTTGAAGCAAGGCTTGGCAACGAGCTGGACCAGAAGCAAAACGACTTCTTAAAGCATTTCCAGGACAGTCTCAACAATTTCCTTGCCGACTATAATAAGGACAAGAAATTCGACATTATTCTTAATAAGGCAACAATACTCTACGCCGAGAAGAAATATGACATCACGCAAGATGTTATTAACGGTCTGAACAGCAGATACAAGAAATAGGAGTTAAGAGTTCTTCGCAGAGCGAAGCGGCAGAGCCGAGCGAAGAGTTAAGAAATGTGTTGTCATCTCGGTAGCAAACTCTACGCCAAACAATAGACAAATAGTAAAACAGTCCAATAGTCAAATAGTCAAATAGTCAAATAGTAAAATAGTCTAATAGTCTAATAGTCTAATAGTCAAATAAAGATGACCCTAATTATCGTCTTAATGCTGGTCCTCAGCTATGTGCTTATTGCCACTGGCCACTTTACCGGTGTCAACAAGGCTGCCATAGCTATGTTCCTAGGCACTATCAGCTGGATAGTGTTTGTCATTTGGGGCGATGACTTTGTCCAGAGCCTACACTCCACCAGCTATGCTGAATTCCTAGGGGGAGAGGTGTCAACAAGCAAGACTGTAAAATTCTTTATCTACGACGAGCTCTTTCTAAAATACGTTGGCCGTGCAGCTGCCATTGTAATGTTCCTGCTAGCCACAATGTCTATCATAGAGATACTGAACAACAATGGCTGCTTTGACTTTATCACAGAATGGCTGCGTACACGCAACCCCAGTCGGCTGGTATGGTCAATAACCTTTGTTACATTCTTACTTTCTGCTACACTCGACAACCTTACTACTACTATGCTCATGCTTGTCATAATGCATAGCATAGTAAAGAGTCGCTCTCAACGCATGTTGATTGGCTCTGCCATCGTACTGGCAGCATGCAGCGGAGGATGCTTCACCGTGATAGGCGACTGCACAGGCCTGCTACTCTGGGGAGACGAGACCATAACGGCAACACATTTCTCGGCATATCTGGCATTGCCTGCCGTCCTGGCATGGGTGATACCAACATTCTTAATAATGAGACAACTGCCCAGCAGACTTGATATAGAGTGGGTTGTGGCCCCGTATAGAGGAGACGACACCAGGCTGAACCGCTGGCAGAGGATGCTGATGTTGTTTGTCGGCATTGGCGGCCTGTGGTTCATACCCACCTTCCTCAGTCTTACAGGCTTGTCACCATTCCTTGGTGCCTTATGTGTGCTGTCTGTTCTGTGGGTTGTTAACGAAGCCTTCAATCGCAAGCTGATGAATGCCGACCAGATGTCACAACGACGTTTTCCCAGAGTACTGCAATACGGTGCCATACAGCAAATGCTGTTTGTCATGGGAATAATGCTGGGATTTGGAGCTGTTGCCGAGACTGGAGTGCTGTCTACCATTGCACAGTGGGTAGAGACATATATTGGTAATATCTGGATTATTGGCTTTGTGTCAGGCCTGCTCAGTAGCGCAGTAGACATGTTTACCATTGCAGTAAGCGACATTTCCATGGCACAGTCATTGCACGGTTTTGTTGATTCTAGTGGCGACTATGGTCAGAACGGAGCATTCTGGCTAATAACGGCCTACGCCACAGGCGTTGGAGGGTGTCTGCTCTCAGTGGGTAGTGCCTGTGGTATTGCCCTTATGCAGATGGAGCATATACACCTTGGATGGTATGTGCGCAAAATTGCTCCGAAAGTGCTTTTAGGCTGGATGGTAGGAATGGCAATCCTGTACATTGAATTGCGAGTATTATAAACAATTATAAATTGAGTTTTTTATGGGTAAAATAAAGACTATCGGCGTACTCACCTCAGGAGGCGATGCTCCAGGCATGAACGCAGCTATTCGTGCCGTAACACGTGCAGGAATCTACAACGGGTTCAACATCAAAGGAATCTACCGTGGATACGATGGCCTTATAAAAGGAGAAGTGAAGCCCTTTACTACAGAGAACGTCTCTGGAATCATAACACGAGGCGGAACAATACTCAAGACAGCTCGCTCCAAGGAATTCATGACAATGGAAGGCATGCAGAAAGCCTACGAGACATGCCAGCGCGAGGAGATTGACGCTCTTGTTGTAATAGGCGGCAACGGTTCTCTGACCGGTGCACGTAACTTCGGCATGGAGTTCGACTTCCCATGCATAGGCCTACCTGGAACTATCGACAACGACCTATACGGAACAGACTCGACCATTGGCTATGACACCACCATGAACACCATCATGGAGTGTGTAGACCGAATACGCGACACGGCGAACTCTCACGAACGTATCTTCTTTGTTGAGGTGATGGGACGCGACGCAGGGTTCCTGGCCCAGAACTCGGCAATAGCATGTGGTGCCGAGGCAGCCATCATACCAGAAGAGATGACCAATGAGGACCAGTTGGCACAGTTCATGGGACGCGGTATACGAAAATCGAAAAAGTCGTGCATCGTCATCGTAAGCGAAAGCCCCAAGTGCGGTGCCCTCTACTATGCCGACCGCGTAAAAAAAGAGTTCCCTGAGTTTGATGTGCGTATAAGTATCCTGGGACATCTGCAGCGCGGAGGCACACCGTCTGCCCACGACCGCATACTGGCCAGCCGCACTGGAGTGGGAGCTATAGAAGCACTGAAACAAGGACAACGCAACGTGATGGTGGGAGTGCGCAACAACGAGGTGGTCTATGTGCCCTTCTCAGAATGTATACGCACTGACAAGCCCTTCGACAAGAAGCTTATCAAGGTGCTCGACGAACTGAGCATCTAAAAGCAGATGCCATCCCCTGCACCATGCGCCCCCATCTTAGAGTCCTTTATGTTTGTGTATGTGCCTCGCTAGCATCGTGCACCACACTGAGACGTGGAGACCTGCTTTTCCATATTACAGAGCAAGAAAACCATATTACAGGTGTGACAGGAGGCAATGCCGACCATGTAGCCATATTCCTTGGAGGAGACTCTGTGCTGGAGGCTGTTCCCAGATTGGGGGTTGGCATCACGAGGTTAAACTATTTACTGACACGTGAACAGGGAATGTACCTGGTAGGGAGAGTAAGGAATGCCGATGTTGAAGGGTCGCTGAGTAGGGCGATGACATACATAGGGCAAGCCTACGACTCGCTCTATTTGCCCAATGATGATGCTATCTACTGTTCGGAGCTGGTTGAACTGGCATACTACGACAAGTACGGACACAAGATATTCCATACCACTCCTATGTCTTTCCACGATAGCAGCGGACAAATAACAGACTATTGGAAGCAATTCTATGGCAGGCAAAACATGGACGTGCCAGAGGGGGAAGCAGGAACAAACCCCTCAAACATT
>CAMYZK010000290.1 GCA_947303825.1 uncultured Prevotella sp.
GGGTGCCCAAGAAGCAGACGGCGCTGCTGAGCGACTTCGAGGTGAAGCGCGACCGCATAGCCCGCGAGGCGATGACGAAGAACGTGACCAACATCAGCGGCGTGCCGTCGTGGATGCTGTCGGTACTCGACCGCGTGATGGAGCTGAGCGGTAAGCAGCACTTGGAGGAGGTGTGGCCCAACTTAGAGGTGTTCTTCCACGGCGGTGTGGCCTTCACGCCCTACCGCCAGCAGTATGAGCGGCTCATCACGTCGCCCCGCATGCACTATATGGAGACGTATAATGCCAGTGAGGGCTTCTTCGGACTGCAGGACGACCCCAACGACAAGGCGATGCTGCTGATGCTCGACTACGACGTGTTCTATGAGTTCCAGGAGACAGAGGCCGGTGGGGCTGTTGTCCCCCTCTGGGGCGTCGAGCCCGGCAAGAACTATGCCATGCTGATTTCGACGTCGTGCGGACTGTGGCGCTACATGATAGGCGACACGGTGCGCTTCACTTCGACCAACCCCTACAAGTTCACCATATCGGGCCGCACGAAGCACTTCATCAATGCCTTTGGCGAGGAGCTGATTATCGACAATGCCGAGCAGGGACTGCAATACGCCTGCCAGCAGACGGGTGCCGAGGTGCTGGAGTACACAGCTGCGCCCGTGTTCATGGACGACCACGCCAAGTGCCGCCACCAGTGGCTGATAGAGTTCAACATTCCGCCGAAGGACGTGCAGCAGTTTGCTGAGATTCTGGACAAGCGCCTGCAGACGCTGAACAGCGACTACGAGGCGAAGCGCTACAAGAACATCACCCTGCAGCCGTTAGAGATTGTCACCGCCCGCCGAGGCCTGTTCAACGACTGGCTGAAGCAGCACGGGAAGCTGGGCGGCCAGCACAAGGTGCCACGACTGAGCAACAGTAGGGAGCATATTGAGGAGTTGTTGAAAATAAACTAAAGCCCACCCAAGCCCTCCCGAAGGGAGGGATGTTTATAAAGATATTGTAATGAAGAGACAACGAATAACAAAAATACATGTAACTAAACATCCCTCCCTTCGGGAGAGCTTGGGTGGGCTTTTGCTCTTCCTGCTTGTCTCCTGCGCCCGAATGGGCAGCCCCGACGGTGGATGGTATGACGACACGCCGCCCTACGTCTTAGGGTCGACGCCGGCCGACAAATCGGTGAACGTGAGTTCTCGCCGCGTCAACATCTACTTCAATGAGTACATCAAGTTGGAAGATGCCCAGAACAAGGTCATCGTGTCGCCACCACAGATTGAGACTCCCGAAATCAAGGCAGGCGGCAAGCGCATCATCGTAGACCTGAAGGACTCGCTGAAGGAGAACACCACCTATACCATTGACTTCAGCGATGCCATCAGCGACAACAACGAGGGCAACCCCATGGGCAACTATACCTTCAGCTTCTCGACGGGCAAGGAGATTGACACGCTCGAAGTGTCGGGCTACGTGCTGAACGCCGAGAATCTGGAGCCTATCAAAGGCATCCAGGTGGGACTCTACGACAACCTGAGCGACACGGTGTTCAAGAAGGAGCCCATGATACGCATCTCACGTACCGACAGCCGAGGCCGCTTCACGGTGAAGGGTGTGGCCCCAGGCACTTACCGTGCCTACGCCCTGCAGGACGCCGACGGTGACTTCGTCTACAACCAGAAGAGCGAGATGATAGCCTTCAACCACGAGACCTTCGAGCCGTCGTGGAAGCCCGATACCCGTCAGGACACCATCTGGCGCGACTCGCTGCACATCGACAATATACTGCGGGTACCCTATACCCACTTCCTGCCCGACGACATCACGCTGCTGGCCTTCACCGTCGTACAGGACAACCGCTACCTGGTGAAGACCGAGCGACAGGAGCCCAACAAGTTAGGCTTCTACTTCAGCTATGGCGACTCGCTGCCTCCCGTTCTCCACGGACTGAACTTCAATGCCGACAGTGCCTTCGTGGTGGAGCCGTCGGCCAAGAACGACACCATCTACTACTGGCTGCGCGACACGACACTTATCAACCAGGATACCCTGCTCATAGCTACGGAGTACCGCATCACGGACGACTCCACCGGCGTGCTCATCAACAAGCCCGACACCCTGGAGCTGCTGCCCAAGATGTCGTATGAGCGCCGCATGAAGGAGAAGCAGAAGGAAATGGAGAAATGGCTGAAGGAGCAGGAGAAGAAGAAAAAGCGCAATGAGGCTTACGACTCCATCATGCCCCGTGAGGTGCTGAAGCTGAAAATCTCGCCCTCCGGCTCGCTCGACCCTGACCAGCGCATTGTCATTGAGTCGCCCACACCTATAGAGCGGCTCGACACGGCCGGCATCCACCTATATACTAAGGTTGACAGCCTGTGGTATGAGGCCAAGTTCAGATTCCGGCCACTGCGGGAGTGCATCAGGAAATACGAACTGACAGCCGACTGGAAGATGGACACGGAATACAGCCTTGAGATAGACTCTGCCGCCTTCGAGGACATCTACGGACTGGTCATCAACCCCGTGAAGCAGGGCCTCAAGGTGAAGTCGGAAGACGAATACAGCACACTGACTGTCAACCTGAGCGGCACCGACGAAGATTGCATCATCGTGCAGCTGCTCAACAACTCGGACGCGGTGGTGAAGCAGGTAAGGGCTGAGAAGGGGGTGGCCGACTTCTTCTACGTCAACCCTGGCACCTACTACCTGAGGGCCTTTACCGACCGTAACGGCAACAATATATGGGACACAGGCGACTACCATACCGACCGCCAGCCGGAGGACGTCTACTACTATCCGCGAGAAACGGAGTGCAAGGCCAAGTACGACATTACCCGCGACTGGAACCTGACCGCCAAAAAGCGGTTCGAGCAAAAGCCGCAGGCCATCACCAAGCAAAAACCCGAACAAGAGAAGAAACTGCAGAACCGCAACGCCAAGCGCGCTGAGGAACTGGGCAAGGAATACATACGCAAGACAACTGGCGTAAAACTGTAACCATTAAACATTGAAGATGATGAAGAGAATTCTGATAGTTTTAACCGTCATTCATCTCTCACTTTTCGTGAGCCCTGTCAGTGCCCAAAACTGCGGCATTGAGAACACGGCCTTCAAGAGTGGAGAACGGCTGACCTACAACCTCTACTTCAACTGGAAGTTCGTGTGGTTCAAGGTGGGACAGGCTACCATGAACACCGACATGACGACCTTTGAAGGCAAAAAGGCGTGGCGCTCCAGCTTGGTGACGGGCGGCAACAAGCGGCTCGACAAGTTCTTTACCATGCGCGACACGCTGCTCTCCTACTGCGACCCCGACCTCTCGCCGCTCTACTTCCGCAAGGGAGCCCGCGAGGGCAAACGCTACTACGTGGACGAGCTGTGGTACACCTATCCCAACAGCACCTGCCAGCTGCGCATGCACCGCATCGATGCCGACGGCGAGGAGCACTGGAAGACGGCCCGCTACAAGGAATGCATCTACGACATGATGAGCATCTTCCTGCGTGCCCGCAACTTCGACGCTTCCGGCATGAAGGAAGGCGACAAGATACCTTTGCCCATCAGCGACGCCAAGCGGCTCAGCAATTCGTGGCTGCAGTTCCGTGGCCGCGAGACCTTCAAGGTGGATGATACCAAAGAGAAGTTCAACTGCCTGGTATTCTCGTTCATCGAGCGGGAAGACGGTAAGAACCGTGAGCTGATAAAGTTCTACATCACCGACGACAAGAACCA
>CAMYZK010000291.1 GCA_947303825.1 uncultured Prevotella sp.
GACCTTCAGAACCGGAATCTGACGCTCTATTCAGCTAAGCTACGGGTCCTTATCCTCTGCCTGTTCATTTTTGCGTGTGCAAAGTTATGTTTTTTTTTTCATACCTGCAAGTTTTTTCATATATTTTTCGTTGTTGAAAATAATTTTTGTAATTTTGCACTTCAAAAACGTATTATCCACATTTTATAATAGAGAAAGGTGATGAGACTTACCTGTTTGTCGGCTGTGGCATTATTATCGCTGTTGGCTGTTGCCTGCTCCGACAAGAAACAAGGGGATGTGGTCAAGGCCGACGAGACTACCGAGGAGGCTTTGCCGGAAAGGTTTGAGAACGACGACTTGCCCATGGCGGCCGACGAGCTGTTTGACGACTTCATGTACTACTTCGCCAGCAACGAAGACCTGCAGCGGCGCCGCATAGACTTCCCGTTAAAGGTGCAGGGGGGCAAGGATGGCAAGGCCACTACCATAGAGGAGAGTCAGTGGCAGGTAGACCCGTTCTTTATGGAAGGAGACGAATACACCATTATCTATGACAAGCCGGAACAGTGGGAACTTGTCAACGACACCACTTTGAACAACGTGACAGTAGAGAAGATCTTACTGAGCAGAGACACTGTGATGCAATACCTGTTTGAACGCACCGACGGTAGATGGCACATGACGGGCATACGCTCGCAACGGCTGGACGACAATGCCAACGCACAGTTTCTCAAGTTCTATCAGAAGTTTGCCTCCGACTCGCTGTTTCAGCAGAACAGTCTGAAAGAGGAGATTGAGTTCTCCGGCCCTGACCCCGACGATGACTTTGCCCAGATGGACGGCTTCATATCGCCGACATCGTGGGATGCCTTCGCACCCGACATACCCAGGGACTCGCTCTACAATATTGTATACAGTAGTCAGGACGGCAAGTCGAAAGTGAAATACTTCAAGATTTGCGGCATTTCAAACGGCCTCCAGACCGAACTGGTCTTTGAACAGGCCAAGGGAAAATGGATGCTTACAAAACTTACGGAATAACACCCTAGCCCCCCGAAAAGCCATGCTAGACATTGCAAACTACAGCCTGACCAGGCACAACACCTTCGGCATAGAAGCCCGATGCAGCCGTTTCATTGAATACTGCAACACGGCCGAGGCAGTAAGAGCAGCCTCAGTTGTCAGGGAGAGCGACATGCCTTTCATGGTGATAGGAGCTGGCAGCAACCTGCTGCTCACTGGCGACTATCACGGACTGGTGGTACACTCGGCCATAAAAGGCAAGAGTATTACAGAAGATGCTCACGGCAATGCCCTTCTACGCTGTGGGAGTGGCGAGGTCTGGGACGAGGTGGTGGAATGGTCTGTGAATCTCGGATTCTCTTCGCTGGCCAACCTATCGCTCATTCCCGGTGACGCCGGAGCGGCATCGGTGCAAAACATCGGGGCCTACGGATCGGAAGTATGCCGGTACATCCGCGAGATCAGTGCCATAGAGATAAGCAGCGGCAAGACGGTGACCATCTCGGCTGAGGAATGTAACTATGGCTATCGGGACAGCCGATTCAAACATGAATGGAAAGGCCGGTTCCTGATTACGCACGTCACGCTGATGCTTTGCCGTGAGGATGCCATGCAATTGGAATACGGCAACATACGCTCAGAACTTGAGAGGAGAGGAACGGTGTGCCCCACCCCATCGGACTTGCGCCAGGCAATAATAGCCATTCGGAAAGCCAAACTGCCAGAGCCGTCAGAGATGGGCAATGCCGGTAGCTTCTTTATGAATCCTGTTGTTGACAGAAAGAAGTATGAGAGCCTGGCAGCTGACTATCCTGACATGCCGCACTACCCTGTAGACGAAAACCGTGAGAAGATTCCTGCCGGGTGGCTGATAGACAAATGTGGATGGAAGGGAAAGAGCATGGGGCGTGCCGGAGTGTACGACAAACAGGCTCTTGTGCTGGTAAACCTGGGAGGTGCCAGCGGCAACGAGATAGTGGAGCTGTGCAATGCCATTAAGAAAGACGTGTATAGCCGGTTTGGAATAGAGCTATGGCCCGAGGTTAATGTGGTGTAAGGGAGGAACAAAGTGATAAAGGTAACCATACTGGGAACGGGAACGTCGTGCGGAGTGCCGGTGATAGGATGCCAGTGCGACGTGTGCAGAAGCAGCGACCCCCGAGACAAGCGACTGAGGTGTAGCATAATGGTTGAGACTACCAGCACTAGGCTGCTGGTGGACTGCGGGCCTGACTTCAGGCAGCAGATACTACCCCACCCCTTCCGCAAGATAGACGGCATACTTGTCACCCACTCGCACTATGACCATGTGGGAGGCATGGACGATGTACGGCCATACTGCCGGTTCGGGCAGATAAACGTGTATGCCGACAAAATATCAAAGAGAGAGATGCTTCAGATGCTGCCCTACTGCTTTGCCGAGAACCGCTACCCCGGTGTGCCCAAGATAGAGCTTGACGAGATAGAAGCAGGCAAGGGCTTCTCAATAGGCGATATAGACATCCTGCCCGTCCGTGTGAATCATGGGCTGCTGCCCATCCTAGGCTACCGCTTCGGGTGCTTTGCCTATATTACCGACATGAAAAGCATTGACGACAGCCAGAAGACCCTACTGGAAGGCGTGGACACCCTGCTGGTAAACGCACTGCGCTTTGACAAGCCCCACCACTCACACCAGCTGGTGGGCGATGCCATAGCCTTTGCAAGGAGCCTGGGAGTGCGCCACACGCTTCTCACTCATGCATGCCATGACATAGGGCTGCACAAGGACATAAACGCACGGCTACTGCCCGAAGGCGTAGAGATGGCCTATGACAGCCAGGTGCTAGAATTCGGTAAATGACAGCGGCATAAGGTTCTGTATGCCATCCATCACATAGACACCATCCTGCCCATAGAGCAGAATACGTAGCTGCCGACCATAGCGGGTCTCTGTCTCGATGATAACCTGCCGGCATGTGCCGCAGGGAGAGACAGGCTTCCGGGTGAGATTGCCAGTGGTGTCGCGTGCTGCAATGGCGAGCATGGTGGGAGCCAAGTCGGGATGCTGGGCACCGGCAGCAAAGATGGCGCTGCGCTCGGCACACAGCCCCGAGGGGAAAGCCGCGTTCTCTTGATTACAGCCAGGCAGAACCGTCCCATCGGCAAGAAGCAGGGCGGCTCCAACATGGAAATGTGAATAGGGAGCATAGGATGTGTCGGTTGACTGAATAGCACGTCTGACCAGCATCTGCTCCACATCGGTCAGCTCTTCCATCTGACACTCGAAGATGTTACTCTTAATGGGTAATTGCTTCATAGTTTAGGCTTTAAGTATTTTCCAGTAATGCTTTCCTTACAACAGGCCACCTCTTCGGGCGTGCCTGTACAAACCAGCGAGCCGCCCTTGTCACCGCCTTCAGGACCAAGGTCGATAACATAGTCGGCCAGCTTTATCACGTCAAGATTATGCTCTATAACGACAATGGTGTGTCCACGGCTTATAAGGGCACTCATTGATTCAAAGAGGCGGCGTATGTCGTGGAAGTGTAGACCCGTGGTAGGCTCGTCGAAGATAAACAGCGTATGCTCCTGACGTTCCTGGCCAATGAAATAGGCCAGCTTGACACGCTGATTCTCACCTCCGGACAGCGTTGACGAACTCTGTCCCAGCTTGATGTAGCCCAGTCCTACATCCTCCAGGTGTCGCAGCCTGTCCACTATTGTCTTCTGATGAT